>JAIYAG010000396.1 GCA_027489195.1 Burkholderiales bacterium
GAGATCCGCGACGAGGCGGGAACGCTCACCTGCACGTCGCGGATCACGATGGCGGTGCTGGAGTCGGACGCGTCGGGACGCTCGAGCGGCTGAATCGCAGGGCGCCGGCGCGTCGATGCGTTCCGCGCGCGCCATGCGTACCACTGCGCGCCGCGCGTACGCACTTCTGCGCAGCAGGCCTGCGTAGTCGCCGCCACGAGACCCGCCGGGACCGAAACCGTGTCCCTTCGCATTGACGACGCCCTGCGGACGCGCTGAAGTACGCCGCTTCACCGAGCCCCCCCCGGCGTTCACCCCCATGCGCCCGAGACTCCGACTGGTCGTCCTCGCGCTGATCCCGCTGCTGCTCGCGCTCGCGACGATGGCCACCGTACTCTGGTGGAAGGCGGGCAAGCTCGCCGAGGAGCAGGCGCGAGTGCTCGAGGAGAAGCTGCTCCTCGCCCGCCGCGCCGAGCTGGCCCACTACGTCGAGCTCGCGCTCGACTCGATCGGGCATCTGTACGAGGCCGGGCGGGACGACGACGCCGCACGGCTGGAGGCGCGCTCGATCCTCAGCGGGATGAGCTTCGGGGAGGACGGCTACTTCTTCGTCTACGACTTCGAGGGGCGCAACCTCGTTCATCCGCGCATGCCGCAGATCGTCGGCGAGAACAAGTGGGAGCTCACCGATGCCAACGGCGTGCGCGTGATCCAGGAGCTGGTGGCGCGTGCCCGCGAGGGCGGGGGCTACCAGCGCTACCTCTGGGACAAGCCGTCGACGCGGCACGTCACGCCGAAGCTCGGCTACGCGGTCCAGCTCGAACGATGGGGGTGGATGATCGGCACCGGCATCTACCTCGACGACGTGGAGTCCGCGCTGCAGTCGCTGCGCGACGAGGTCACCGCGAACATCGCCTCGACGATGCGGATTCTCGCTGCGGTCGCGGTGCTGTCGGTCGGCGCGGTCTCCGCCGGCGGCCTGCTGCTCAACCTGCGGGATCGGCGGATCGCCGACGGGCAGCTCCGCGAACTGGCCCAGCGCATCGTCTTCTCGCAGGAGGCGGAGCGTGCACGGGTCTCGCGCGAGCTGCACGACGGCCTCAGTCAGCTCCTGGTGTCGCTGAAGTACCGCTTCGAGCTGGTCGAGCATCGGCTCGCGACGCCGGGCGCCGAGCCGGTGCGCAGCATGGCGCGCGAGCTCGACGGTCTGGGCGAGGCGATCGCCGAGGTCAGGCGGATCTCCCACGCGCTGCGCCCGAGCGCGCTCGACGACCTCGGCCTCGCCTCGGCGCTCGAGCAGTCCGCCAAGGAGTTCTCCGCCCGCACCGGCATCAGCGCGACCGTGCGGGTCGAGGGCGCGCTCCCGTGGAACAGCCGCGGTTCACGCTCCGACGAATCCGACCCGCGGGCCGTCACGCTGTTTCGCATCGCCCAGGAGGCGCTGGCGAACGTCGAGCGCCACTCCCATGCCAGGCAGGTCGAGATCCAGCTCGCCTGCAACCCGCGAACCGCATCGCTGTCGATCGTCGACGACGGCATCGGGTTCGAGATCGCCCGCATCGAACGCGAGGGCATCGAGGGCATCGGGCTGCGGAACATCCGCGAACGCATCGAGCACGCGGGCGGCGAGTTCTTCCTGTCATCCGGCCCCGGACGCACCGAGCTGCGCGCGACCGTCCCCGCGACCTGACCTTCCAGCGGACCCGAACGCCCGATGACCGATGTGCACGACGCGCCCGCCCCGGTTCGGATCCTGATCGTCGACGATCACGCGCTGGTCCGCGAGGGGCTGCGTGCGCGCCTCGAGGCGTTGCCGCGGCTCCGGGTCGTCGGCGAGGCCGAGTCCGGCGAACGCGGGCTGGAACTGGCGCTGACGCTGCGTCCCGACCTGATGCTGGTCGACGTCGGGATGCGGGACATGACCGGCATCCGGCTCGCGACGCTGCTGGCCGATCGGGTGCCCGAAGTCGCGGTGCTGATGCTGTCGATGTACGACCACGAGGAGTACGTGGTGAGCGCGGTCCGCGCCGGCGCGCGCGGCTACGTGCTGAAGGACGCGTCGGTGCACGAGCTGATCGCCGCCATCGACGCGGTCGTGGCCGGCGGCGCCTACTACAGCTCCGGCGTGGCGAAGGCGCTGCTGCAGGTCCGCTCGGCGCCGGACGACCTCACCCCGCGCGAACGCGAGATCCTGCTGCTGCTCGCGCACGGCCAGTCGAACAAGGCCGTCGCCCGCGCGCTCGACATCAGCACGCGGACCGTGGAGACGCACCGGCTGCGCCTGCGTCGCAAGCTCGGCATCGATTCGCCCAGCGGGCTCCTGAAGTACGCGGTGGAGCGGGGCTGGACGACGCTGCGCTGAGCAGCGCCGCGCCCCCCGCGCGGCTCGCGCCTCGACTCACCGCCCCGGCGGGGCGTCGGTCCGCCCGTCGACCGGTCCGATCACCGGAGGCGAGTCGTCCGCGGGCGCCTCGTCCGCCGGCAACTCGATCCTGACGTTCTCCAGGTCCACCGATACCGGCTTGTCGAGCCACGAGGTCACCATGCCCGGCCAGAAGATCAGCACGGCGACCAGCACGAGCTGCAGTCCGACCCACGGGATCGCGCCCATGTAGATGTCGCTGCTCTTGACCTCCTTGGGCGCGATGCCACGCAGGTAGAAGAGCGCGAAGCCGAAGGGCGGGTGCATGAACGAGGTCTGCATGTTCACGCACAGCAGCACCCCGAACCAGACGAGGTCGATGCCCAGCTTCTCGGCCACCGGCGCGAGCAGCGGCACGATGATGAACGCGATCTCGAAGAAGTCGAGGAAGAACGCGAGGAAGAACACGAACAGGTTGACGACGATCAGGAAGCCGACCGGCGTGCCACCGGTGACCGACAGCAGCATGTGCTCGATCCAGACCCCGCCGTCGACGCCCTGGAACACCAGCGAGAAGACCGTCGAGCCGATCAGGATGAAGATCACCATCGTCGTGATCCGCATCGTCGAGACGATGCCCTGGCGCATCAGCGGCCAGGTCAGGCGCCGGTTCATGGCCGCCAGGCCCATCGCGCCGACCGCTCCCATCGCACCGGCCTCGGTCGGTGTGGCGAGGCCGAGAAAGATCGTGCCGAGGACCAGGAAGATCAGCACCACCGACGGCACCATGCCCCACAGCACCTTGCGCCACAGCGGCCAGCCGGCGAGGGTTCGCGCCTCCGGCGGCAAGGGCGGCATGTAGTGCGGCCGGAGCCTGGACAGCACGAAGATGTAGCCGAGGAAGAGCGCCGTCTGCGCGATCGACGGGCCGATGGCGCCCGCGTACATGTCGCCCACCGAGCGGCCGAGCTGGTCGGCCAGCACCACCAGCACCAGCGACGGCGGGATCACCTGGGTGATCGTGCCCGAGGCCGCGATCACGCCGGTCGCGAGCCGCATGTTGTAGCCGTAGCGCATCATGATCGGCAGCGAGATCATCCCCATCGCGATCACCGAGGCGGCCACCGTGCCGGTGATCGCGCCCAGGATCGCGCCGACCACGATCACCGCGTAGGCGAGCCCTCCCGGCACGCTTCCGAACAGCTGCCCGGTGCCTTCGAGCAGGTCCTCGGCGAGCCCGCAGCGCTCGAGGATCGCGCCCATGAACGTGAAGAACGGGATCGCCAGCAGCAGGTCGTTCGACAGGATGCCGAACACCCGCAGCGGCAGGTTGGCCATGTACTGCGCGGGGAAGAACCCCAGCTCGATCGACAGCAGGCCGGCAGCGAGTCCGAGTGCGGAGAGCGAGAACGCGACGGGAAAGCCGATCAGCATCGTGAACACGAGCGCGCCGAACATCAGCGGCGCCATCGTCTGCATCGCGATCATTGCAGCGGCCTCTCGTAGTGGGTGTCCATCCGGTGCACGCCGGCGAGAAAGCCGACGCGCTTGACGGTCTCGGAGAGCCCCTGGAGCGCGAGCAGCCCGAATCCCAGCGGCAGCAGGAGCTTCACCGGCCAGCGGACCAGCCCCCCGGCATTGCCGGACATCTCGTGCGTGCGGTACGCATCGACGAACCATGGCCACGCCATGACGCCGATGACGACGGTCACCGGCAGCAGGAACACGAGCATGCCCAGCAGGTCGACCCACGCCTTGGCCCGCCCGCTCAGGCGGCCGTAGAGGACGTCGACGCGGACGTGTTCGTTCAGGCGCAGCACGTCGCTCGCGCCGAGCATCACGCAGGCACCGAACAGGTACCACTGGATCTCGAGCCAGGCGTTGGAGCTCGAGCTGGCGAGGTAGCGCACGGTCGCGTTCCCCGCCGACACCATGCACGCAGCGAAGACCGCCGCCGCGGCCACCGCACCGAAGGTCGCATTCATCCGATCGATCGCTCGAGCGATCGCCAGCAGCCAGTTCACGGCGTTCTCCAGTCATGACGAAGCAGCCCCGATCGGGCTCCGCGCAGTATCGGCAAGCGACGCCCGCACCGCGTCCGCGATCGCGCGCAGCGCGCCTGCGTAGTACTGCTTAGGCAGGGTCCGCACGAATGCGAGGGGGGCTACACAGCACGCGAACGCGATGGTCAACTGCGCCGCGATCGTCACCCACACGCCAAGGAGACCCCATGTCCCGTCGCACGTTCCGCTCGCGGACCGCCGCCGTCACGGCCGCCGGCTCGCTCGTCGCC
>JAIYAG010000216.1 GCA_027489195.1 Burkholderiales bacterium
CAGCGCGTCGCGCAGGCGATCGTCGATCACCAGAGCCGCTTCTTCGACTACGGCGCGATGGCGATGAAGCCGCTGACGCTCGGCGAGATCGCCGACAAGGTCGGGCTGCACGAGTCGACGGTCTCGCGCGTCACCAGCCGCAAGTACATGGCGACGCCGCGCGGTCTGCTGGACTTCAAGCACTTCTTCGGGAGCCACGTCGAGACCGCGGCCGGCGCACCCTGCTCGGCGACCGCGGTGCGCGCCCTCATCACCGAGCTGATCAGCGCGGAGGACGGCACACGTCCGCTGTCGGACATCAAGCTCACCCGGCTGCTCGAGCAGCGCGGCATCAGGGTCGCCCGGCGCACGGTATCGAAGTACCGCGACTCGCTGCAGATCGCCTCGGTCGAGGTGCGCCGCATGTCCCACCGCCCGCAGGCCTGAGCGCGCGACCCCGGCACCGCCGCCCGGCGCTCGCGCCGCGCGGTGTGCGCGTGCGGCGGCCTCAGCCCTGCTGCGTCTCGGTCGCGGGCGCCTCGCCGCTCTGACCGTATTCGCGCAGCCGGTTGTACAGGGTCTTGAGGCTGATGCCGAGCACGTCGGCGGTGCGCTCCTTGACGCCCCCGCAATGCTCGAGGGTCGCCACGATCAGCTGGCGCTCGACCTCGGCGATCGAGGCGCCGACGCGCACGCGCAGCATCGGCGGACCGCCCGCCGCGGGCGCGGACGGGCCGGGCACGGGGACCACCGGCGAGGTGCCTGGCGCCGCCTCGTCGGGCAGCTGCAGCTGATCGATCACCGTGCTGTCGGACATGATCGAGGCGCGCTGCACGACGTTGCGCAGCTCGCGCACGTTGCCCGGCCAGTGGTACTGCTTGAGGCGCTCGATGGCGACCGGCGAGAACGACTTCGGCCTGCCCTCGGCCGCGCTGATCGCCTTGAGGAAATGGGGGGCGAGCAGCTCGATGTCCTCGAGCCGCTCGCGCAGCGGCGGCAGCAGGATCTGGAAGACGTTGAGCCGGTAGTACAGGTCCTCGCGCAGCTTGCCGATCTGCACGGCCTCGAGCGGCTGCCGGTTGGTGGCGGCCACGATCCGCACGTCGGTCTCGAAGAGTTCGTCGGAGCCGACCCGCATGAACGCGCCGGTCTCGAGCACCCGCAGCAGCTTGACCTGCAGGTCGAGCGGCATCTCGGTGATCTCGTCGAGGAAGAGCGTGCCGCCGTGCGCCCGCTCGAAGAAGCCCCGGTGCTGGCGCATCGCGCCGGTGAACGAGCCCTTCTCGTGACCGAAGAGCTCGCTCTCGATCAGCTGCGGCGAGATGGCGCCGCAGTTCACCGCGAGGAAGGGCTGCGTGCGCCGGCGCGAGAGCTCGTGGATGGTGGCCGCGACCACCTCCTTGCCGGTGCCGCTCTCGCCGACCAGCAGCACGTTGACCACGGTCGGCGAGACCCGGGCGATCTGGTCGTAGATGCGCTGCATGGGCGCGGAGCGTCCCCAGAGCTGCCCGAAGCGCCCGGTGGTGCGGAACTCCTGCCGCATGTCCGAGATCTCGGCCCGCAGGTCCCCGGGCTGCCCGAGCCGCGACAGCACACGCTTGAGCTGCGCGACCGAGACCGGCTTGGTGAGGTAGTCGGCGGCCCCGAGACGCAGGGCCTGGATGGAGGTCTCGAGCGACGCGTGCCCGGTGATCAGCACGATCTCGGCGTGGCCCCGCAGCTCGGTGTCCTCGAACAGGTCCATGCCGCTGCCGTCGGGCAGGCGCAGGTCGAGCAGCACCACCTGCGCGGGCATCATCACCAGCTGCTGGCGGGCCTCGCGAAGGCTGCCCGCGATCGCGGTCGTGAAGCCTTCGCCGCGGACCACCGTGGCGAGCATCTCGGCGGAGTTGGGCTCGTCGTCGACAATCAGTACGTGGGGCATCGGACCATTATAGGAGCGGGTTCAGCGGGTCATCCGCCCTGATCGGGCAGGCATTCGCGAGCACGGCGGGCACGGTCCGTGCTGCGCATCCGAAAGGATGCCTGCCCCGACGAAACGAGGAGTGATGGTCATGCCGTTGATCTACATGAACAGCTGGGCGAGCCTCGCGCTGCGCGCCGCGGCACTGGTGGCGTTCTCGGTGGCCGCGCTCAGCGGCGCACTCGAGGGCTCGACGCGCAGCGCCCTCGCGGCCACGGCCCTGCTGCTCGCGGCCAGTGCGGCGCACCCGCTGTCGCTCTCGCTGCGACTGGGCAGCGGCGCGGCCGCGGGCCTGCTCGCGGTCGCCGAGGGCGTGGTCGCGCTCGCGCTGGCCGCGATGCTCGGCCTGGCCGCGGCCTTCGACGCCGACGGGGCTGCTCACGCAGGCGCGCTCGCCGCGCCGCTCGCGCTGGCGCTCGCGGTGGTCGCGCTCGCCGGGGGCATCGCCCAGCACGATCGGATGCTGCGCGCGAACGGCGGCCGCTGGCCCGCACTGCCGGTCGCGATCGCCTCGGGCAGCGCGGGCGTCGCACTGCTCGCCGCGCTGCAGGCCGAAGGTGCCGCGCGCGCGGGCGCTCAAGGCGGGCCGCTGCTCGGCGTCGCGGCGCTCGCCCTGGCGGTGTGGATCACGCAGTCCGCGCTGCGCCTGCGGCGGGCGCGTCGAAGCGAGGCGCGGGCGCGCCTTCGGGACCTGGTCCTGGCGAGCCCGGCAGCGCCGGCCCCGCGGCGGCTGGATCCGGCGACCCAGTGGTCTTGACCGAAGGGCCCGCACGGCGCCGGGCTTCGCGCAGCGACTGCCGATCCGCGAGCACCCGCAGCACCTCGTCGGGATCGGCGGGCTTGGTCAGGTGCAGGTCGAAGCCGGCATCGTGCGCGGCCTGCCGGTCGCGCTCGCGTCCGTAGCCGCTGACCGCGACCAGCAGCAGCCCGTCGCCGTTGGGCTCGGCGCGCAGCCGACGCGCGACCTCGAACCCCGAGAAGCGCGGCAGCCCGAGATCGAGCAGCACGACCTGCGGCGCGAAGCGCTCGGCACTGTGCAGCGCTTCCTCGCCGTCGTATGCGCACTCGACCTGATAGCCCTCGAGTCCGAGCAGCAGACTCATGCTCTGCGCGGAATCGACGTTGTCGTCGACCACCAGCACGCGGCAGGGGCCGGCCGGCACGGGCGCGTCCACCGAGGCATCGCTCATCGTCGATCTCCTGTCGGGTCGGTGGCGGGCACTGCGCTCACGCGCGAGGCCCGCCGGGCTTCGGAACGTCGCCCGCCGGACCGACGGCGCCGTCGTCGAACCGGATCAGCAGCGTGTCGCCGACCCGGCCTTCACCGCTCGGACCGACGTGCGCGCCATGCGCCTCGGCAGTCAGCATCGCATGCAGCAGGTCGAGGGGCAGCCGGCTGCGCGTGCGGAAGCCGTTCCAGATCGACAGGCCACTCTCGTCGCCCTCGTCGATCCCGATGCGCAGCACCGGTGCGTCGGCCGGACCGTCCAGCGCGAGCACGAGCGGCTCACCCGGCATGCCGTGGCGCAGCGCGTAGGCGCCGAGCGTGCGCAGGGCCGCGAGCAGCGCGGCCCGGTCGCCGCGGCGCCATGACGCGCCGTCGGTCCCTTCGACGCGGATGTCGCGGCCGGCGGCGTCGGCCGCGGGTCGCAGCGCCTGCGCGCAGGCGGCGAGCAGGGCGCCGAGCTCGAGCGGCTCGACCTGCTCGAGGCGTTCGCCGTCCATCAGCCGCAGCACGGCACCCAGGGTATCGATCAGCCCGAGCTGCTGGTCGAGCGCCCGCCGCAGCCCTCCGAGCGCGCGCTGCGCGGATTCCGTGTGCGTCGACGCATCGGCCGACAGCAGGTGCAGCCAGCCGGTCATCGCGTTCAGCGGATTGCGCAGCTCGTGCATGACCAGCGATGCGAACTCGTCGCGGGTCATGCGCAGGGAGCGGGCCGGGTCGGGGGGAGTCATGTCGCGCCAGCCGGTGAAAGTCACGACCGATTGAACCACATCGCCCGGCAGCACCGACGTCACGCCGCCCGGCAGCGCGGGCAGGCTCACGTCCGAGGATGATCGGCGCGAACCCGCCGGGGCGGATCGCCCGCAGGGCGGACCGGTCGCTCGGGGTGCTCGCCGCGGGGACGGGGGGCGGGCGGGGTCATCGGGATGGACGGCATGGGGCAGGACTCCTCGGGCGCGCCAGTCCGCGCGGATGCGCGGTGGGACCAGCAGGAGCAGGCAACGGCCGTGCCCGGGCGTGGCCGCTCTCGTGACGCCGGAGCCGGTCGGGGGTGGGCCCGGAGACACGACGGAAGGGCGGCGCACCGCGCGCCGCCCCGCCTCGTGCCGCGCGGCCCCCTTGCGGGTCCCGCGCGCCTGCGTCGACGCTCAGCGCACCGAGCCGCGACGGAACAGGTTGACGACCGCGAGCAGGATCACTGCGCCGACCAGCGACACCACCATCGATCCGATGCTGAAGTTGCTCTGGTTGATGGTGCCGACGCCGAGGAGCGGAGAGATCAGCCATCCGCCGAGCATCGCGCCGATGACGCCGACCACGATGTTGAGCAGCATGCCTTGCTGTGCATCGGTACGCATGATCATGCTGGCGATCCAGCCGATCACGCCTCCGACGACGAGCCAGATGAGCAGGTTCATGGTTCCTCCTTGGGAAGTTGCGGGTACGCCTTACGTAGCACCCGCCGTGCCCGGCGAAGGTCCCTCGGCTCGCGCGGCCGGGCCGGGGCCCCGGCGGGACCCCTGTCGTGGCCGGGCAGCAGCGCCGTCAGCGCGGCGCGAGCACCACCGCGAGGCCGCCCTGCTGACTGACCAGCCTGGACAGCGCGGCGAAGAGCTCGTCGCCGCTGCGGCCGTCGATCCAGCGGCCGTCCGTGAGCCGGTAGTGGAAGCCGCCGGAGCGTGCCGCCACCCAGATCTCCTGCGCGGCCGAATGGCTGTTGACGATGACCTTCGAATCGTCTTCGAACGTCATCGTGATCACGTTGCCCTGGCGCTCGACGTCGACGTCGA
>JAIYAG010000503.1 GCA_027489195.1 Burkholderiales bacterium
AAGTGCTTCGGCCACCCGATAGGCGCCTCCGGGCTGCGGATGGTCTACGAGATGTACCTGCAGCTCTCCGGCCGTGCCGGCGAGCGCCAGCGCGCCGCGCCCGTCTGGGGCATGACGCACAACCTGGGCGGCTTCCCGAGCCAGAACGTCTCGTCCGTGACGATCGTCGGGCAGTACGGCGCCTGAAGCCGGGGAGGGCGGCGCCCCGCGTGGCGCCGCCGACCCGCCTGGGACGGGCCCCTCGCGTCCCCGGCGGCGCGACGCGCCGGCTCAGCGCCCCGCGTCCACCTCGGCGCAGAACCGCGCCATCAGCGCGGCGAAACGCTCCGGCGCATCGTCGAAGAGCGCATGCCCCGCCTCCTCGAACACCTCCACCCGCGTCGCCGGGCGCGCCGCGGCATGCAGGCGTGCCTGTTCGCGGTACTGCGGCGTGATCGCCAGGCGCAGCGGCCGTCGCAGACCGCGCGCCGCCGCACGAAGACGCTCGCGCGGCAGCCCCCAGTCGAGCATCTCCAGGCTCGCGTCGAGCGGCACCCGCGCCATCGCCGCGACCAGCGCATCGATTCGCGCGGGGGGCTGCGGGCGTCGGAAGATCGCCCGTGCGAAGTCGGCGAGCGCGGCCGTCCGGTTCTCGCTCAGTCGGCGCCGGAACGCCGCGACGCCCTCACCGCGTCCTGCGGGGCCCTCGCCGAGCGAGCTGTCCACGAGGATCACCCCGGCGATCGCGCCGTCCCCGTGGGTCGGCAACCCGTGCAGCAGCTCGATCCCGGCGAGCGACCATGCGACGACGATCGCCGGCCGGCCCAGTCCCGCCAGCACCTCGAACAGGTCGGCCGCGCGCCGATCCGCGCCATAGCCGCCGACCGGCGCCTCGGATTCGCCGTGGCCGCGAGGGTCCAGGGCCACCACGGGGCGCGTGTCCTGGAGCCTCGCCATCTGCGGCCGCCAGAGCTCGGCAGGCATCGACCAGCCCGGCACGAAGAGCACCGGCGTGCCGGACCGCTCGGCACCGGCCGACAGCAGCGACAGGCGCACGCCGTCGCTG
The DNA here is from genome assembly GCA_027489195.1 of Burkholderiales bacterium. Taxonomy (GTDB): domain Bacteria; phylum Pseudomonadota; class Gammaproteobacteria; order Burkholderiales; family Burkholderiaceae_E; genus UBA4615. The sequence continues at coordinate 1,046 of JAIYAG010000503.1, forward strand.
GTGGTGTGCCGCCCGCGCAGGGGCGAGGCAGCCTGCGCGCCCGCATCGGGCGATGCCGATGCGGGCGGGACCGGCTGCGCGAGCGCGACCGGGCCCCCCGACAGTGCCCCGGCCGCGGTCGCGATCGCGGCCGCACCGACCAGCCGGCGGCGGCCGGGCGTCACCGCTCGCGCCGCGCCACCAGCATCGCCGAGCGTCCGTCCCGACCGTGATAGCCGAACGGGAAGTCGAGTCCGGGCACCGGGCCCGAGCTGCGGTAGGCCGCCTCGAGGTCGGGCTGCGCCGCATAGCGCATCGCCTTGAGCGGAGGCGTGTAGACCCCGTACAGCTTCACCGCCCAGCCGCCGTCGTGCAGGCGCCGATACGGGATGCCGGTGTCGTCCTGCACCACCACGTCGGCGGTGGCCATCAGCGTCTCGCGGGTCGCGCTGAACTGGCGGTCGTGCAGCAGGTAGGACGCCGACTTCAGGAACACCGTCGCGGGACGGGCCGCAGCCACGAGGTCCAGGAACTGCGGGTACCAGCGCAGCTCGCGATCGGTGGCGTCCAGCGAGAAGTAGTCGAGCGTGCGCGGTGCGGCGCCCGGTGCGCCGAACTCGATCCGGACGCCCCGCAGCGGTATCCGCGGGCGGCCGACGCCGGCGCGCAGTTCCGACACCGCATGCTCGCGCGAGAGGGCGGGGAACGGATCGAGCGGCTCGATCGAGGCGATCCGCTGCCCGCTCAGCGCCATCATCACCGCCATCACCGGCACGGAGCCCTTCACGTACGGCGAAGTCAGCTGCCGCGTCATGTAGTCGGTGATGAAGTAGTTGCGCTCGAAGATGTCGGACAGCGCGAACCGCAGGTCCGCGAGCAGCCGTCCGAACTGCACGGCATCGAGCCGTTCGAGCTCGGGCAGCCGCCCGGGACGCTCGAGGCTGAAGAACAGCAAGCGCGGATGCGAGGGGAACATCGCGTCGGCGTTCAGGAAGTCCGGTCCCGAGAACGGGTAGACGACCGTGCGGCGTGGCGCGTCCGCGATCCGCAGCTCGGCGTCGCGCCAGCGCTTCATCGCGTCCAGGCGCAGCGTCACCTCGGCCCAGCGGGCCTGGACCCACTCCCGGTGCGCGCGCCATTCGGCGGTCGCGACCAGGCGGTCGACGACCGGATGCCCGCGGGCCGGGGCGATCCCGGCGATGACGCGGGCGACCAGGTCGGGATCGAGGGGAAGCGGGGCGGAGGCGGCGTCGGGGAGGGTGCTCGCGAAGGCGCGGGGCGCGAGACATCCGCCTGCGAGGAGGGCGGAGAAGCGTCGACGATGCATCGTCGGGCGGGCCGCGGCGGGAGCGCGGCCATCGGTTCGGGCGGGGCCCATTGTGCCCGCCGCCGAGCTGGCCGTACGTGCGCTAAGGCACGCGCGCAACGTCGGCCACCCTTCGTAACCTGCCCGCAGCGATCGCGACACGCCGGCCGGCGGCCGGCGCGCGACGACCTTGAGCGCCGCCCGGCGGCCGACCGGTGGCGATTGCCTTGGCGGCGTACCGCTTGGCATAGTCGGTGCGTCATGCCCGCCCACGAATCACCCCCCGCCGTCGCGCGTGTCAGCCTCGGTCTGCCGGGCCTCGACGCCTCGATCGCCGTGCTCGCCCCCGGCCAGGTCTACGGCCTGGTCGCGGATGCGCAGACGCTGCGCGTACCGCTGCTCGCTCAGCTGCTGCTGGCGACGCTCGCCGGCGGCACCCGCTGCACCGTGATCCTTCCCGGTGATCCGGCGGCCTTCGTCTCGAAGGCGCGCCTCGCCGGCTTCGACCTCGGCTGGTACGAGCGCAACGGCGACCTCCAACTCATCCGCCAGCGCGGCGATCCGCTGCTGCCGCTGTTCCGCGGCGGGCCGGATCCGGTGCTCGAGATGATCGACCGGAGCGTCGACGAGACACGCGGGCTGCTGGTGATCGAACAGGCGGAGCCGCTGCTGCTGCTGTCGGACGCCGAGGCATCGTGGGCCGTCGCCGACGGACTTCGCGCCTGGGCGGCACGGCGTGGCACGGTCGTGGTCACGACCTTCACCCCGGCCACCCGACCGCAGCGCGAGTTCCTGTCGCTGCGCGCCGTCACCGAGGACTTCGGCGGCTTCGCGGCCCTTCGCGAGCACGAGGGTGGGGCGCTGCTCGATCTGCGCCACTGGTTCGCCGATGGGGGCAGCGTGATGCGCGGCAGCCTGTCGCTGCGGCTGCAGGGCACGGGCGGACTGACGGTCGCGCCCGCGCCAGCCGTGCCCTCGCGCGGCGGCGACACCGGCCTCGCCCAGGTCGTGGCGATCGAGCGTGCGCTCGAGGATCCGCTGGGTGCCGTCCGGGACGCCGGCTGGGTCGTGGTCTCGAACCACGCCGAAGCGATCGAAGCGGCGCGCCGCCTGTCGTCCGGCACGGTCGTCCTCGCCTTCGATCGCGGAACGCCGTTTCGCGCGCTCTGCCACGCGGTCGCGTCGGTCCGTCGTGCCGCAGCGCCCTGGGTCGCGATCGTCGTCCGCGAGCGAGGCCTGCGGCTGCGCCTGGCGCAGCAGATCGCCCTCACGCGCCTCGGCACCTCGACCGTCCTGCCCGATGGACAGGACGACATCGCGCTGGCGCTGGCGATGCGCGCGCTGTCCGGCACCGCCTTCATGCGCACGCTGCCCGAGGACATCGAGGCGACGATCGCCGCCGCCGGCACCGCGCTCGCGCCACAGCTGATGGTGACGCGAGCCTTTCGGGACATGGTCTCGGAGGTGCTGTCCTCGTCCGAAGGCATCGACCTGCCGCACACCTTGCTGCACGTCGCCTGCGATCCCGCCAAGGCCCAGCAGCTCGGCACGCTCGCCCTGCAGCGCAAGATCCGCGACGCCGCGATGAGCGTGGATCCGAGCGGGCTGTGGCTCTTCCTCTTCGGCTGCCCGGTGAGCCGTGCGAACAGCGTCGCCGTGCGCGTCTTCGGTCGCAACCATCCGGAGATCGCATCGGGGATCTCCACCGAAGGCACCGCCGGTGACATCGCCCGCCGCCTCGAGCGCCTGGCAGGGGCGTTCGGCGTGCGCGACGCCGATCCCCTGCGAGCCGTCGCCACCCGCGCGGGTCCCCCGGTGATCGCCCGCCGCGGCTGAGGCCGCGGCCGCACCGGCGCCCCGCGCCCCGGACGGCCTCGCGCCGCTCCGGCCGCCTCGACACCCCGCCACGCGGTTATCCTCCGCCTGCGCACCGGCCGTCGCCGGCGCACGAGCGGGAGACTGTCGGATGGATGCGCCGATCGAGATCGAAACCGGGCCGGAACCGTCCGCCTGCGTGCTCGTGCTGCACGGGCTGGGCGCCGACGGCACCGACTTCGTCCCGGTATGCCAGGCGCTCGACCTCAGTGCGGTCGGCCCGGTCCGCTTCGTCCTGCCGCATGCCCCGTTGCGCCCGGTGACCGTCAACGGCGGCCACGTGATGCGGGCCTGGTACGACATCGTGGGCATGGGGCCCGCCTGGCGCGAGGACGAGGCTGGGCTGCGCGACTCGCAGGCCCGGATCGAGGCGCTGATCGCCCGCGAGCGCGACCGCGGCATTGCGTCCGAGCGGATCGTGATCGTCGGCTTCTCGCAGGGCTGCGCGATGGCGCTGATGACCGGCGTGCGCCATGGCGAGCGCCTGGCCGGCATCGCCGGCCTCTCCGGCTACCTGCCGCTGGCCGATGCCACCGCTGCCGAGCGCGCCGACGCCAACCGCGACACGCCGATCTTCCTCGCCCATGGCGTCGACGATCCGGTGGTCAGCCTGGCCCGCGGCCGTGCCTCGCGAGACCGCCTGCAGGCCCTCGGCTGCGTGCTCGACTGGCACGAGTATCCGATCGAGCACACCGTTTCGCTGGACGAGGTCCGCGACCTGGAGCACTGGCTGCTGGCGCGCCTCGCCCTCTGAGGCTCGACCGGGAGAGCAGGGCGGTCGCGAGGAGTTCCCCGGGTCCGGCACCGCTGATCGAGCGACTGCCAGGGCAGGGCGCGTGGGACGCTGCAGCGAGCCACGTCCTGGCCACACCGATGCACCTCTCGATCCTGCCCGACCCTTCGAACGTCCTCTTCGTGCTCGTCGATGCCGAGTCGGTCGTGGTCGAGCTGGTCCCGCCGGCCCGCTTCCTCGACATGCTGCTCGCGCTCTCCGCCGCGATGCGCTTCGGTCCGGCGTGCTCGATGTGCCCCGATCCGGCAGAGCTGCTGCCCTGGGCAGGGAACGTCTGAACCGTTTCCGTGCATCGGACGCACCGTCATGACAACCGATCGAACCGTTCGTGCGTTGAACAGACATCCGAACCACCTGGGGCGCCCGCGCCCGGCACGATGTCCTACGGCCCATTCGATTATCCCGGTCGTCGCCCCGACGGCCCCTGGCACGAAGACGAGACGCTGGTCCTGCTGCGCGCCTGGCGCTGCGGCGACTCGCTCGACGAACTGAGCGAACGGCACCACCGCCCGGTCGAAGCCATCCTGTCCCACCTGCGTGATCGCGGTGCCCTCGAGACGCCGCGCCCGGCGCGCCGCGCCGGCTTCGGCCTGGGCGCGCTCGGCATGCCGCTCATGTCCCGGGGCTGAGCTCCGCGGAACGAGCCGCTCGGTGCAGGGAAGCAGGCCAGCGCGCTGCTTCGGACCCGCCGAGCACCCTGGAAGAAACGACGACCGAAACGACCGCCTCACAGCGGTCGTTTCTTTCTGCCCGTTTGATTTGACATAATACATATTATGCGACGTCCGGGATGGCGATCGGGAACGGCCCGTTCAGGCCTTCCGGCGCCCCGGGCTCAGGGTTTGCTGCCCGTCGTCCGGTTCTTGAGCCGGAACGCTTCCGCCTGGCGCCCGAGCCAGTTCGACAGCTCGACGTCGCCGGCGAGCTTCGCGTAGGCCGCCGCATCCAGCCCGGACTGGTTGCGCGGTGTCGGGTCCGCGCCTTCGTCCATCAGCAGTCGGACCGAACTCGGCTGGGCCTGGCGTGCGGCCATCATCAGCGGTGTCGTCCCGTTGGGCGATTCGGCGTCGATGTACGCATGGTGCTCGAGCAGGAACCGGATCACCTCGACGTGGCCGTTGGCCGCGGCGAAATGCAGCGGCGTCCAGCCGGTC
>JAIYAG010000001.1 GCA_027489195.1 Burkholderiales bacterium
GCCCAGCCGAGGCGCCGGGGACGGCACGGGCAACCCGCCCTCGTGCCAGGTCGCCCCCGTGCCGATCGTGCGCAGCGTGCCCTCGGTCGGATGCTCGGCGGTACCGAGAAAGCCGGTGGCGAGCAGCTGCGGATCGGCGAGCATCTCGTCGATCGAATGCATGCGGATCGCCGGCACGTCGATCGACTCGAGCAGCGCGAGCGCCTCGCGGGTGTCGCGCGCGCCCAGCTCGGCATCGACGAGGCCGTAGAGGCGGTCGACCTGCTGCGTGCGGCCCTCGATGGTCTCGAGCAGCGGATCGGCCGCCCATTCGGCAGCGCGCCCGGTGGCTGCGAAGAAGTCGCGCCACTGCCGCGCGGAATAGATCATCGCGCACAGCCACCCGTCGCGCGTCGCGTACGGCCGGCGGTCGCGGGCGAGGTGGCGCGGATAGCCGACGGCCCCGAGCGCGGGCACGAAGCTCTCGCCCTGCAGGTGGTCGGCGAGCACCAGGCGCGCCATGGTCTCGAACATCGTCACGTCGATCGCCCGGCCGCGCCCGTCGCGGTCGCGCTGGCGCAGTCCGGCGAGGATGTGGCTGACCGCGGCCATGCCGGTCACGCGGTCGGCGATGGCCAGCGGCGCGTAGCGCGGCCGCTCCGAGCCCGCGGCGAGCGACAGCCACGGCAGGCCGGCGGCGCCCTGGATGATGTCGTCGTAGGCCGGGCGCCCGTCGTACGGGCCGCCGCGCGCGAAGCCGAAGAGCCCGACGTACAGCAGCCGCGGTGCGATCGCGCGCACGGACTCGAAGTCGAGCCCGAGCCGCGCCATCGCCTGCGGCCGCACGTTGTAGACCAGCACGTCGGCGCTCGCGAGCAGCCGGCGCATCGCGTCGCGGCCGGCGTCGGCCTTCAGGTCGAGCACGACGCTCTTCTTGCCGCGGTTGGCGTTCATGAAGATCGCGCCCATGCCCGGCGAGCGCATCGGCCCGATGCCGCGGATGAGGTCGCCCTCGGGCGGCTCGACCTTGATGACCTCGGCGCCGAACTCGGCGAGCGTCTGGGTCGCGAACGGACCCATCAGCACCGTCGTCAGGTCGACGACGCGCACGCCCTCGAGCGGCGCGGCAGGCCCGCTCATTCGGCCTTCGCGCCGGTGTCGGCCACCACCTTCGACCAGCGTGCCAGCTCGCTCTTCAGGTAGCCGGCGTACTCCTCGGGCGTGCTGCCGAGGATCTCGGTGCCCTGCGCGATCAGCTTCTGGCGGGTCTCCTCGTGGGCGAGGACGCGGCGCAGCTCCGTGTTGAGCCGCTGCACGATCGGTGCGGGCGTGCCCGCCGGCAGCACCACGCCCTGCCAGGCGCTCATCTCCATGCCGGCCATCACCGTCTCGGTCAGCGTCGGCACGTCGGGCAGCACCGCGAGACGCTTCGGCATGGTGACCGCCAGCGCGCGCAGCCGGCCGTCCTTCACGTACGGCAGCGCGCTGTTGACGGTGTCGGTCATCAGGTTCACCACGCCGGCGGCGGTGTCGACCAGCGAGGGCGCGCTGCCCTTGTACGGGATGTGGGTCATCTGCAGGCCGAGCGCCGAGGCGAGCGCGGCGGTCGCCAGGTGCGTGATCGTGCCGGTGCCCGAGGAGCCGTAGTTCAGCTTGCCGGGGTTGGCCTTCGCGTAGGCGACGAACTCCTGGATGGTCTTCGCCGGCACCGACGGATGGACCATCACGATCATCGCGTTGGTCGCGGTGGTGCTCACCGGCGCGAAGTCGCGCAGCGTGTCGTACGGCACCTTGCCGTAGAGCGCGGGCGCGATGGTGATCGCCGAGGTGTTGTAGAACATCGTGTAGCCGTCGGGCGCGGCCTTCGCGGCGAGGTCGGCCGCGAGGTTGCCGCCGGCGCCCGGCTTGTTGTCGACGATCACGGTCTGGCCGATCTGCTCGGACAGGCGCTGCGCGACCACCCGCGCGACGATGTCGGTCGGCCCGCCGGGCGCGAAGCCGATGATCATCCGCAGCGGCCGCGCCGGCCAGGCGGGCTGCTGCGCGAAGGCGGCGCCGGCGGCGGGCAGCACCGCGCAGGCGAGGCCGGCGCGGATCACGCGGCGGCGGGCAGGGGTCGTCGTCGTCATGTCGAAGTCTTCTCGTCGTGGGGTGGCGGTGAGGTGTCGGCGGCAGTGAGAGGGCGCTCTCAGGAATCGAAGCGATCCAGGACCGCACCCGGGCCGCGGCCCGCCGCATGCCTGAGGATCGTGCTGCCGTCGAAGGTGCGCGTGCCGTTGACCCAGGTGCCGTGCACGCCCACCGGGTCGCGCACCAGGCGGCGCGCGCCACCCGGCAGGTCGTGCGCAGCGCGCAGCCGAGAGATGCCTACGGTGGCCGGGTCGAACAGCAGCAGATCGGCCGCCGCGCCCGCGACGATGCGCCCGCGTCCGGGGATCCGGTAGGCGTCGGCCGGATGCGAGGTGAGGCGGCGCACCGCCTCCTGCAGCGTGAAGGTGCCGGTCTCGCGCGCCCAATGCCCGAGCAGGTGCAGGCCGAAGCCCGCGTCGCACAGGTAGCCCAGGTGCGCGCCCGCGTCCGACAGCGTGATCACGCCCGCGCGGTGCGTGATGAGCGGCGCCACGCCCTCGTCGCGGTTGTTGAAGAAGCGGCCCGCGAAGCGCGCGCCCAGGCGCTCGGCCAGGCCGAAGTCGAACAGCCAGTCGATCGGGTCGACGCCGGCCTCGGCCGCGAGCGCGGCGATCGTGCGGTCCTGCAGGTCGCGGCGGGCATCGGAGGCGATCGCCACCGCGACCTGTGTCCAGTCGCCGGTGAAGATCACGCCCGAAGGCGGCGAGCGCAGGTCGGCGCGGAACGCCTCGCGGAACGACGGGTCGGCGTAGATCCGCGCGAGCGCCTCGGCGTCGCCGGCCGCGGCCTTGACCGGCGCGAACGAGGGCAGCGGGTACCAGACGTAGGGCGTGTGCAGGTCGAAGTCGAAGGTGAGCGGCTGGCAGCTCGCCTGGATGCGCACCTCGTGGCCGCGGTCGGTCGCCTCGGCACAGCGGTCGTACATCGCCAGGCCGCGCGTGGGGGCCGAGTCGCTGTACATCGCCAGCACCGTCGAGATGAAGGCCGGACGGCCGGTGCGTGCCGCGACATCCTCCATGTACTCGGGCGTGGCGCGCGAACCGGTCGCGCTCATGAACACGCCGCGCCCGGCCTCGCGCATCGGCTCGAGCATCGCGTGCAGCTCGGCGTCGGTGGCGATCGTCGAGGGCATCGGCGCGCCGCCCCAGCCGCTGTGGTTCGGCGAGAACGAGGACGCGAAGCCGATCGCGCCGGCGGCCATCGCGTCGCGCACCTGCGCGACCATCGCGGCGAGCTCGGCGGCGGTCGGCTCGACGCGCAGCGACGCCTCCTCGCCCATCACCGCGGTGCGGATCGCCGAGTGCCCGGCGAACACCGCGACGTTCAGCGAGGGCCCCAGCCGGCGCAGCAGGTCGAGGTAGCCTGCGAAGGTCTCGAACTCCCAGCGGGTGCCGGTGCGCAGCGCACCGAGGTCCATGCCCTCGACCACCGACAGGTTGCGCAGCATGGTGTCGCGCAGCGCCGGCGGACAGGGGGCGATGCCGAAGCCGCAGTTGCCGATCACCGCGGTCGTCACGCCGAGCGCGGGCGACGGCGAGCAGCCCGGGTCCCAGGTGAGCTGGGCGTCGTAGTGGGTGTGCAGGTCGACGATGCCGGGCATCAGGGCCAGGCCGCCTGCGTCCACCACCTCGGCCCCGTCCGCGCCGGCACGGGCGTCCTCGCCGATCGCGGCGACGCGGCCGTCGCGCACCAGCAGGTCGGCCCGGACCGGATCGGCTCCGGTGCCGTCGTACACGGTCGCCCCGCGGAACAGCGTCGCTTCGGCCATGGCCCCGTCTCCTTCGTCGTCGTCTTCGTCCGCGACGCCCGAGGCCTCGCGTGGAGGGCGGACGATAGCCGTGCCCGCGCCGATCGGTCAACGCGACATGCCGGGCATCGGTCGGGGCTCGGCCGGAATGCGGCCGGCTGCATGGCACGATGCCGGGCATTCCCCGCGGGGACGGTTCGCTGCGCTCGGGCATCGGCCTTGCCGGCCGCCTGCGCATGCCGTCGGTCTCGGACCGTCCCCCTCTCGCCGTTCACCGCACGCAGGAGCAACCATGACCGCCGTCCGCCACGCTCCGACCGACCGCCCCGCCGAGCTGCCGCCAGGCCCGGCCCGGCCCGACCGCCGGCGCGCAGGCGCCCTGCTCGCCGCCACGCTCGCCGCACCGGTGCTGCCGGTGCGCGCCCAGCCCGCCTCGACACCCACGACGGTTCGCAGCGCCCGCGCCAGTCTCGAGGTCACCGAGTTCGCGCGCGGGCTGCAGCATCCGTGGAGCCTGGCCTTCCTGCCGGACGGCCGGATGCTCGTCACCGAGCGGCCCGGACGGCTGCGCCTCGTCGAGCCCGACGGCCGGCTGTCGGCGCCGCTCGCGGGCGTGCCGCCGGTGCTCGCGCGGGGCCAGGGCGGCCTGCTCGGCCTGGTGCTGTCGCCCGCCTTCGCGACCGACCGCACGCTCTTCCTGTCGTACGCCGAGCCGACCCCGACGGGCGGACGCACCGCGGTGGCCCGGGCCGAGTTCGACGGCACCGGGCTGCGCGAGGTGCGCACGATCTTCCGCCAGCAGCCCGACGCCTCGGGCGGCAACCACTGGGGCGGCCGGATGGTCTTCGACCGCGACGGCCTGCTGTTCGTGACGCTCGGCGACCGGTTCACGCTGCGCGACAAGGCGCAGGACCTGGGCACCCACCTCGGCAAGATCGTGCGCATCCGCCCCGACGGCACGGTGCCGCCCGACAACCCCTTCGTCGGCCGTGCCGGCGTCCTGCCCGAGATCTGGTCGTACGGCCACCGCAACGTGCAGGGCGCGGCGCTGCATCCGTCGACCGGTCGGCTCTGGACCCACGAGCACGGTCCGCAGGGCGGCGACGAGCTCAACGTGGCGCGCGCCGGCCGCAACTACGGCTGGCCGGTGGTGACCTTCGGGCGCGAGTACGGCACGGGCTTCCGGATCGGCGAGGGGACCGAGCGGGCGGGGATGGAATCGCCGCTGCTCCAGTGGACACCGTCGATCGCGCCGTCCGGCATGGCCTTCTACGACGCCGACCGCATCCCCGGCTGGAAGGGGCAGCTGCTGGTGGGCGCGCTCGCGTTCCGCAGCCTGTACCGGATCGAGCTCGACGGCGAGCGGGTGACGGGCCAGGAGCGGATGCTCGAGAGCCTGGGGCGGCGCATCCGCGACGTGAGCGTCGGGCCCGACGGCCTCGTCTACCTGCTCACCGACGAGCCCGAGGGCGCGATCCTGAGGCTCGCGTCGCGATAGCGCGCCGCGATGGCGCGCGCAGCGCGCGACGGCCGCCCTCCCGGCCGCCCGGGAACGCGGCTCAGCGCCCCATGCCGCCCACCCGCGTGGCCTGCGCCAGCCAGCTCGCGCCGACCGCCAGCAGCGCCCCGCCGGTCAGTACCGTGCGCAGCGTGAGGAACCAGCGCGGCACCGGCGTGTCGCGGTAGAGCATCCAGTCGAAGAGCAGCGCGACCAGCAGCCCGCCGAACAGCAGCGGCAGCGAGGTGTCGGTGGGGTAGAGGGTGACCACCCAGCAGAACACCGAAGGCGTGACGCCCCACAGCATCCGCGTGACCGCGCGACCGTCGACGATCGACGGCGAGGCCAGCGTCACCCCCCAGTGCAGCGCGCCAAGGAAGGTCAGGATCGCGGCCGCGTAGTGGGCCTGCGAGCGCAGCACGCCGCCGATCTCCGAGGGCGGCGACACCCACGAAAACAGCGCGTGCGACGCGAAGGGCAGCAGGCCGGCCAGGCCGAGGATCCAGGCGAAGCGCTGGGTGGCGGGGATGTCGCGCGAGTCGGTCATGGGAGAGCGGTCATAGGGCAGCGGTCATGGGGCAGCGATCGGAGGCAGCGGTCGGGGTCGGACGCTCGACGTTCACCGGGCGACGACGTTCCAGAAGCGGGTGAAGGACGGGCAGTACCGGTCCGGGTCGGCCCACTCGCGCGGCACCGGCTCGACGACGACGGTGCGCCGTCGCACCGCCTCGATCGCCTCGCGCCAGCCCGGCACGAGGGCATCGCGCACCACCGGCACCAGGCCCGCGTCGACCAGCGCATCGAGCGCACGCCGCGCATCGCCCGCGTGGAGCGCCTCGATGCGGCCGCGCATCGCGCCGAGCACGAACGCCCAGCGCCGCGCCGACCACGGGAACCGCGAATGATACGGCGCGTGCAGCAGCCCCATGCGCACCGCGGGCTCGCGCCCGCTTGCACCGCCCAGCGACCACGGGTGGACGATCCGCACCCGCGCGTCGCCGGCCGCGGCGCAGGCGGCCACGGCCTGCGCGACCCAGTCGGCCTCGTCCAGGGTCCGCAGCCCGCCGAGCAGGTCGGCAGGCGCCTCGGCAGACACCGCGGGCGCCGTCACCCCTGACACCTCGCCGCGCACCGCCGCCGGCTCCGGCCCCAGGTCCGGTTCGCCGCGCGCGATCGCGTCGAGTGCCTCGTACGAGCGGTCCACCGCCGTGCCCGGGCAGTGCCAGTCGGGCGGCGCGTAGCGCGCCACGTTGCCCGCGTCGAACACGTAGGGCTTCGCCGAGAAGGTCGCCGCCACCCACTGCCAGCTCAGGTGGTTCGCGCCGAGATCGCCGTCGAGCAGAAACGCGTGCATCCAGTCGGCGCCCGCGCGCCAGTGCACCTTGCGCAGGTGCACGACGTAGGACGCCACCCACATCCGCGCATGGTTGTGCAGCCAGCCGGTCGCATAGAGCTCGCGCACCGCGAGATCGACCACCGGCACGCCGGTGCGGCCCTCGACGATGTCCGCGGGCATCGTGTCCGCATAGGCGCCCGGCCAAGGCGGCGGCTTCACGTCGACGAGGAGGCCCTCGCCGAGATGGCGCCACGCGTGCCGGAAGAACTCGCGCCAGCCGAACTCGAAGGCGAGCTTGTGCGAGACCGGCACGTGGTGACGCGTGCGGATCGCGGCGAGCGCGTCGGGCACGTCGAGCAGGCCGTGCGTGAGGTAGGGCGACAGCCGCGTGACCGCACCGTCGAGCGCGTTGCGGGTGCGCGCGTACGCGGCGGGGTCGACCGCGTCGAGGCGGGCACGAGCGGCGTCGGGCGTCGGTTCGAAGCCGCTCGCGTCCGGAGGCGGAAGATCGGCGGACATGTGCCCAGGGTAGTCCGCCTGACCGGTCGGCGCCACGAAGCCCCCCGGTCTCGCCCCCCTACCGCCCTGCGTGTCGGCCGTGCGGGTTCGTCAGGCGTGCCCGAGGTGCCGTGCCGCGCGACGGCGCGATGCCGCGCCCGCGGCACCGAGACCGGCGAGCAGGATGATCCATTCCGCCGGCTCGGGCACCGGCGTCAGCATCACGCTGTCGACCGCGATCGCCGACGTGACGGAGAAGTCGCCGACGTCGACCACGCCGAAGCCGATCTGAACCGTGCCGCTGCGAGTGAAGACGACCTCGCCCGACTGCCAGCCGGGCGGGGTCCAGAACAGGGTCACGGGCACGCTGCCCCCGCTCGGCACCACCGGCTGCAGCGGGGTCGCGACCTCCGCGCCCCCGAGCCGGATCACCGCGCCGTCGATCGCGGCGAACGC
>JAIYAG010000220.1 GCA_027489195.1 Burkholderiales bacterium
AGCACCTTGCCGCGCAGCGGCAGGATCGCCTGGTACTCCTTCTCGCGGCCCATCTTGGCGGAGCCGCCGGCCGAGTCGCCCTCGACCAGGAACACCTCGTTGCGCGCGAGGTCGGTGCTCTCGCAGTCGGTGAGCTTGCCGGGCAGCACCGCGACGCCCGAGCTCTTGCGCTTCTCGACCTTCTGCGCGGAACGCTGACGGGCCTGCGCCTGGCGGATCACCAGGTCGGCGAGCTTGCGGCCCCAGTCGACGTGCTGGTTCAGCCAGAGCTCGAACTGGCCCTTCGCGAAGCCCGACACCAGCCGCAGCGCATCGCGCGAGTTCAGGCGCTCCTTGATCTGCCCCTGGAACTGCGGGTCGAGCACCTTCGCCGACAGCACGAAGCTCGCTCGCGCGAACGCGTCCTCGGGCATCAGCTTCACGCCCTTGGGCAGCAGCGAGTGCAGCTCGACGAAGCCCTTGATCGCGGCGAACAGGCCTTCGCGCAGCCCGGACTCGTGGGTGCCGCCGGCCGGCGTCGGGATCAGGTTCACGTAGGACTCGCGCACCAGCGGGCCGGACTCGGTCCAGGCGACGACCCACTGCGCGCCCTCGCCCTCGGCGAAGGTGTCGTGGCCGGCATCGGCGTACTGCTGACCCTCGAAGAGCGGCACCACCGGGCCGCCCTCGCCCGCCTGCGGGCCCGCCCCCTCCGAGGCGAGTGCTTCGGACAGGTAGCCGCGCAGGCCCTCGGCGTACTGCCAGACGCGGACCTGCCCGGTCTTCTCGGTGGTCATCGTGACCTTGACGCCGGGCAGCAGCACCGCCTTGGACCGGAGCAGCCGCTCGAGGTCCGCCATCGGCAGCACCTGGCTGTCGAAGTACTTCGGATCCGGCCAGACCTCCACGCGCGTGCCGCTGCGCCGCTCGCCCTTGTCGGCCATCCGCGAGGCGAGCGGCTGCACCACCTCGCCGCCGCCGAAGACGATGGTGTGCACGCCCTGGCCGCGCTCGTCCGGACGCCAGACGGTGACCTTCAGCGTGGTGGACAGCGCATTGGTGACCGACACGCCGACGCCGTGCAGGCCGCCCGAGAAGCTGTAGGCGCCGCCGGCCTGCTTGTCGAACTTGCCGCCGGCGTGCAGCCGCGTGAAGACGATCTCGACGGTGGGCACGCCCTCGTCCGGATGCAGGCCGACCGGGATGCCGCGGCCGTCGTCCTCGATCGCGATGCCCCCGTCCGCGAGGAGGGTGACCGCGATGTGCTTCGCGTGGCCGCCGAGCGCCTCGTCGGCGGCGTTGTCGATCACCTCCTGCACGATGTGCAGGGGGTTGTCGGTGCGCGTGTACATCCCCGGCCGCTGCCGGACCGGCTCGAGGCCCTTCAGGACGCGGATCGAGGCTTCGGTGTAGTCGTTCTTGCGGGTCGCCATGCGTCGATTATCGCGCGACGCGGGAGGCGGCCGTCGCGATACTGTTCATCCATCCAGTCATCTTACACCCGGCGCCGCGCGGGGCGCCGGTCCGCAGGGTCCGCTCAGCGCAGGCCGCACCACTGCGCGAAGGCCCCGAGGTCGAGCATCAGGTCGGGCCCCAGGTACAGCCGGAAGGTCCCGGCCAGGGCCGCGACCAGCGCCAGGGCGAGCGCGACGCGCAGCAGGCGGTGCGCGGCACGCGGCGCGGCCGCGGATCCGGCAGCGGTTGGGGGGGCGTCCATCGGCAGATTCTAGCCGCCCTCGCTACACTGGGCGCCCGTGCCCGCCGCGAGACACGGCACGACCCGCAGCCGAGGCCCGAGTGTCCCCCCTTCCCGCCGCCCCCCCCGCGCTCCCCGCGCTCGCCGACATCGAGTCCGCCGCCGCCATCGTCGCGGCCGCCATGCCGCCGACGCCCCAGTACGCCTGGCCGCTGCTCGCCCGCCGGCTGGGCACCGAGGCCTGGGTCAAGCACGAGAACCACACCCCGACCGGCGCCTTCAAGGTCCGCGGCGGCCTGGTCTACCTCGACGGCCTGGCGCGCCGCGAGCCCGGCTGCCCGGGCATCGTCTCCGCCACCCGCGGCAACCACGGCCAGTCGCTCGCCTTCGCCGCGCGACGCGTCGGGATCCCGGCGACGATCGTCGTGCCCCGGGGCAACAGCATCGAGAAGAACGCCGCGATGCGCGCGTTCGGCGCCGAGCTGATCGAACACGGCGAGGACTTCTCCGAGTCGGCCGAGCATGCGACGCGGCTCGCCGCCGACCGCGGCCTGCACCGTGTGCCCTCCTTCCACTCCGACCTCGTCCGGGGCGTGGCGACCTACTGGCTGGAGCTCTTCCGGGCGGTGCCCGGGCTCGACCTGGCCTTCGTGCCGATCGGCCTGGGCTCGGGCCTGTGCGGGGCGCTCGCCGCGCGGGCGGCGCTCGGCCTGCGCGATCGGCTGCGGATCGTGGGCGTGGTGTCGGCCCACGCGCGCGCCTACGCGCTGTCCATCGGGGCCGGCCGCACCGTCGACGCCCCCGTGTCGACGCGGCTGGCCGACGGCATGGCGGTGCGCGTCGCCGACCCGGCGGCGCTCGCGATGATGCTCGGCGAGGTGGACGAGGTCGTCGAGGTCGACGACGACGAGGTGGCCCGCGCGATGAAGGCCCTGTACGTCGACACGCACAACGTC
>JAIYAG010000196.1 GCA_027489195.1 Burkholderiales bacterium
GGTGCTGCCGGTGTTCGAGAAGGAGAACGGGATGCTGTACTACCCGACCTTCTACGAGGGCCTCGAGCAGTCCAAGAACGTGATCTACACCGGCCAGGAAGCCACCCAGCAGATCCTCTGGGGCCTCGACTGGGCGGCGCAGGAGAAGAAGGCCAAGAGCTTCTTCCTGATCGGCTCCGACTACATCTGGCCGCGCACCTCGAACAAGATCGCCCGCAAGCACATCGAGAACTTCCAGAAGGGCAAGGTCGTCGGCGAGGAGTACTACCCGCTCGGCCACACCAACTTCAACTCGCTGATCAACAAGATCAAGGTCGCCAAGCCCGACTGCATCTACGCGGTCGTCGTCGGCGGCTCGAACGTGTCGTTCTACAAGCAGCTCAAGGCCGCCGGCATCACCGCCGACAAGCAGTTCCTGCTGACCATCTCGGTCACCGAGGACGAGGTGCTGGGGATCGGCGGCGAGAACATCGCCGGCTTCTACGCCGCGATGAAGTACTTCCAGTCGCTCGACAACCCGAACAACAAGAAGTTCGTCGAGGCCTTCAAGGCCAAGTACGGCCCGAAGTCGGTGATCGGCGACGTCACGCAGGCCGGCTACCTCGGCCCGTGGCTCTGGAAGGCGGCGGTCGAGAAGGCCGGCAGCTTCGACGTCGACGCGGTGGCCAAGGCCTCGCCCGGCATCGAGTTCAAGGAAGCGCCCGAGGGCTACGTGAAGATCCACGAGAACCACCACCTGTGGAGCAAGACGCGGGTCGGCATGGCGCAGCTCGACGGCCAGTTCAAGCTCGTCGCCGAGTCGCCCAAGCTGATCGAGCCGAACCCCTTCCCCAAGGGCTACCAGTAGGCGCACGGGCCAGGCGCCGCCCGCGCGCGCCGTGCCTCGACGCACGGCGCGCGCGGACCGGTGGTGTCGACACGAGGGGCCCGCACGACGGTGCCCCCCAGCGTTCTCCCCCTTCGTCGCAGAGGTGCTCCATGTCGTTCGACGAGATGCTCAACATCGGCCTGATGCAGGGCTTCGCCGGCCTGTCGCTGTTCAGCGTGCTGCTGCTCATGGGCCTGGGCCTGGCGATCATCTTCGGGCAGATGGGCGTGATCAACATGGCGCACGGCGAGTTCATGACCGTCGGTGCGTACACCATCTTCCTGGCGTCCTCGCTCGCCGAGTCCTACGCGCCGGCGCTGATGCAGTACTACTTCCTGGTCGCGATCGTGCTGGCGTTCTGCATCGCGTTCGTGCTCGGCTGGTGTGCCGAGTGGGCGCTCATCCGCCACCTCTACAAGCGGCCGCTCGACACGCTGCTGGCGACCTGGGGCCTGTCGCTCGGCATGCAGCAGGTGTTCCGATCGATCTTCGGCGCCAAGGAGGTGAGCCCGAACCTGCCCGACTGGCTGATGGGCTCGTGGTCGCCCGCGGCCGGCCTGGACATTCCCATCAACGGCCTGTTCGTGATGGCGCTCACGCTGCTGGTCACCGGCATCGTGCTGCTCGCGCTCTACCGCTCGCGCTGGGGCCTGCGGGTGCGCGCCACCGTGGCCAACCGCACGATGGCCAACGCGACCGGCATCGACACCAAGCGCACCGACCGGCTCACCTTCGCCATCGGCTGCGGCGTGGCGGGCATCGCCGGCGCCGCGTTCACCACCATCGGCTCGACCGGTCCCACCAGCGGCTCGCTGTACATCGTCGACGCGTTCCTGGTGGTGACCTTCGGTGGCGCGGCCAGCCTGCTCGGCACCGTGGCCTCGGCCTTCGGCATCGCGCAGACCCAGTCGATCGCCGAGTTCTTCATGACCGGTTCGATGGCCAAGGTGCTGACGCTGATGCTGGTGATCAGCGTCCTGATGATGCGCCCCCAGGGTCTCTTCGCCGCGAAGGTCCGCCGTTGAACGCCGCCGCGAACCCAGGAGCCGTCGCATGAACCCCGTCATGAAATGGCTGTCGGCCCGCCAGGCCGGCAGCGTCGCGATCCTCGCGCTGGTGATCCTGGTGGTGTTCCCCGCGCTGCTGGACACCTTCCGCCTGAACCTGGTCGGCAAGTACCTGACCTACGGCTTCGTCGCCATCGGCCTGGTGATGCTCTGGGGCTGGTGCGGCGTGCTGAGCCTGGGGCAGGGCGTGTTCTTCGGCCTGGGCGGCTACTGCATGGCCATGTTCCTCAAGCTCGAGGCCTCCGACCCGGTGTCCACCAAGATCCAGTCGACGCCGGGCATTCCCGACTTCATGGACTGGAACCAGATCACCGCGCTGCCGCTGGGGCTGATCCTGGTGGTGGCGGTGCCGACGCTGCTGGCCTTCATCGTCGGCTACGCGATGTTCAAGCGGCGGGTCGGCGGCGTGTACTTCGCGATCATCACGCAGGCGGTCGCGCTGATCCTGTCGGTGCTGATCATCGGCCAGCAGGGCTACACCGGCGGCGTCAACGGCATCACCGACCTGAAGACCGTGCTCGGCTGGGACGTGCGCACCGACTCGGCGCGGCTGATCCTGTACTACCTGAACGCGGGGCTGCTGCTCGGCTCGATCCTGATGTGCGGCTGGATCCAGCGCAGCAAGTTCGGCACGCTGCTGCTGGCGATGCGCGACAAGGAGGACCGGGTGCGGTTCTCGGGCTACGACGTCGCGATGTTCAAGGTCTTCTCGTTCTGCCTGGCCGCGGCGCTCTCGGGCATCGGCGGCGCGATGTTCGCGCTGCAGGTCGGCTTCATGTCGCCGTCCTTCGTCGGCATCGTGCCCTCGATCGAGATGGTGATCTACGCCGCGGTGGGCGGGCGCATGTCGCTGGTGGGTGCGGTCTACGGCACGCTGCTGGTGAACTTCGGCAAGACCTACTTCTCGGAGAGCGCGCCCGACCTGTGGCTCTTCCTGATGGCCGCGCTCTTCATCGGCTCGGTGCTTGCCTTCCCGGACGGCCTGGCCGGCCTGTGGAC
>JAIYAG010000104.1 GCA_027489195.1 Burkholderiales bacterium
ATCATCTCGACCGGCACGCCGCCGGGGCGGAGGAGGCGGGGGGCATCCGCAAGCCCCACGATCGTCGATTCCACCCCGACCCGGCACGCGCCGCCGTCCAGCACCGCAGCGATCCGGCCCCCGAGCCCCTCGATCACATGCGCCGCCGTGGTCGGCGACACCCGGCCTGAAGGGTTGGCCGAAGGCGCGGCCAGAGGCCCGCCAAAGGCCGCGAGCAGGTCTTGCGCCAGCGGATGCGCGGGCACGCGGATCGCCACGCTGTCCAGCCCCGCCGTCACCGCCGCCGCCAGCCCCGCCCCCGCGCGCAGCGGCAGGACCAGTGTCAGGGGGCCGGGCCAGAACGCCTCGGCGAGCCGCTCGGCGCGGGTATCGAAGACCGCCAGCCGCCGCGCGGCCCCGACCCCATCCACATGCACGATCAGCGGATTGAACGAGGGCCGCCCTTTGGCCGCATAGATCGCCGCCACAGCAGCGTCGCTGCGCGCATCCCCGCCAAGCCCGTAGACCGTCTCGGTCGGAAAGGCGACGAGCGCGCCCGCGGCCAAGAGGCGGGCCGCCTCGCGCACCCCCTCGGGCCTATCCGGTAGCGAAATTGTCATCGGCTGGGCACTTTCCGTGACGCAGCGTTGCGCTTGTCGTATCGTCATCCTGCGCGCAGTCTGGCAGGGTCACCGGGCCTATAGCCCGGTCTGACGGGGCGGCACAAGACGCCCGCTGGCCACCTGACGGAGACCCCGATGACCTACCGCGCGCCGCTTGCCGAGTACCGCTTCCTCCTGCAGCACGTCCTCGGCTTTACGCGCGTCACCGACACCCCCCGCTTCGCCGATGCGACCGCCGACACGGTCGAGGCCGTGCTGGCCGAGGCCGCGAAGCTCTGCGAGACCGACCTCGCCCCCCTGCAGCGGTCGGGCGACAAGCACCCGGCGCGGCTGGAGAACGGCATCGTCCGCACTTCGCCGGGCTTTGCCGAGGGGTATCGCGCGCTGGCCGACGGCGGCTTCATGGCAATCGCCGCCAGCCCCGAACATGGCGGCCTTGGCCTGCCGATGGCCGTCACCTCGGCGGTGAACGAGATGATCGGGTCGGCCTGCATGGCGCTGCAACTCAACCCCCTGATGACCCAAGGCCAGATCGAGGCGCTGGAGCATCATGCCTCGGACGAGCTCAAGGCGCTCTACATCCCGAAACTGGTCTCGGGCGAATGGTGCGGGACGATGAACCTGACCGAGCCGCAGGCGGGCAGCGACGTGGGGGCCCTGCGGACCAAGGCGGAACCCCTCGGCGACGGGACCTATGCGATCTCGGGGCAGAAGATCTTCATCACCTGGGGCGACAACGATTTCACCGGCAACATCGTGCATCTGGTGCTGGCGCGCCTGCCCGATGGCGGCAAGGGGACCAAGGGGATCAGCCTTTTCATCGTTCCCAAGTTCATCCCCGACGCCGCCGGAAACCCCGGGCGCCGCAACAGCCTTCAGGTCGTCAGCCTCGAGCACAAGCTGGGCCTCCACGGCAGCCCGACCTGCGTGATGCAGTATGACGGCGCGCAGGGCTGGCTGGTGGGAGAGCCGCATCATGGGATGGAGGCGATGTTCACGATGATGAACAACGCAAGGCTGTGCGTCGCCGTGCAGGGCGTGGCGATTGCCGAGGCGGCCTATCAATCCGCGCTCGCCTATGCGCAGGGCCGCAAACAGGGCCGCACTTCGGTCGAGGGCGGGGCCGGCACGATCATCGAGCATGCCGACGTCCGCCGCATGCTCGCCGAGATGAAGCGCGAGACGATCTCGGCCCGCTGCATCGCCCTGATGTGCGCCGTGGCCATCGACATGGCCCACGCGACCGGGTCGGAAGAGTGGGAGGCGCGCGCGGCGCTGCTGACCCCGATCGCCAAGGCCTTCGGCACCGACACCGGCATCTGGGTCGCCGATCAGGGCGTGCAGGTCCACGGCGGCATGGGCTTCATCGAGGAGACGGGCGCGGCGCAGCACTACCGCGACGCGCGGATCCTGACGATCTACGAAGGCACGACCGCGATCCAGGCCAACGACCTGATCGGCCGCAAGACCGTGCGCGACGGCGGCCGCACCGGCATGGCGATGGTCGGGCAGGTGCGCGAGACCGTCGAGGCGCTGCCGCGCGACGGCGATCTGGGCGCGATCCGCGCGAAGCTCGTCGAGGGCGCCGACGCGCTCGAGGCCGCCATCGCCTGGTTCGTCGCGCAGGGCAAGGGCGACCCGCGCACCACCTACGCCGGCAGCGTGCCGTTCCTGATGCTCTGCGGCACGGTGCTCGCCGGCTGGCAGCTCGCGCGCGCCGCGCTGCGGGCCACCGAACTGCTCGCCGCGGGCGGCGAGGACCCGGCCTTCCTGAAGGCCAAGATCGGCACCGCGCGCTTCTACGCGGACCATGTGCTGTCGCGTGCGGGCGCGCACCGCGCCGCCATCGTCGACGGCGCGGCCGGCACGCTTGCGCTCGAGGACGCGATGTTCTGAAAGGCGGTGCGTCGGGCCGGCTCCGCGCCGGCTCGGCGTGCATACTCGGGCGGTATCGTCGCCAGAACGACCCGAGGAGACCGCCGTGCCCGCATCGCCTGCCCGCCCGTACCGGGGCGTGTTCCCCGTCGTCCCGACCACCTTCACCGCCACCGGCGAGCTCGACCTCGCCAGCCAGAAGCGCTGCGTCGACTTCATGATCGATGCGGGTTCGGACGGCCTGTGCATCCTCGCCAACTACTCGGAGCAGTTCGCGCTCGGCGACGACGAACGCGAGCTGCTGACCCGCGAGATCCTCGGCCACGTGGCCGGGCGCGTGCCGGTGATCGTCACCACCACCCACTATTCGACGCGGATCTGCGCGGCCCGCAGCCGGCGCGCGCAGGACCTCGGCGCTGCGATGGTGATGGTCATGCCGCCGTACCACGGCGCATCGATCCGGGTGGGGGAGGCCGGCATCGCGGCCTTCCTGCGCGAGCTGTCCGACGCGATCGACATCCCGATCATGATCCAGGACGCTCCGGTCAGCGGCACGCCGCTGTCGGCGCCGTTCCTCGCGCAGCTCGCGCGCGAGATCGAGCACGTGGCCTACTTCAAGATCGAGACGCCCGGTGCGGCCGCGAAGCTGCGCGAGCTGCTGCGTCTGGGCGGTGACGCCATCGAGGGGCCCTGGGACGGCGAGGAGGGCATCACGCTGTTCGCCGACCTCGACGGCGGCGCGACCGGGACCATGACCGGCGGCGGCTATCCCGATGCCTTCCGCGAGATCCTGGGCCACTGGTCCGCCGGCCGCCGGGCCGAGACGCTCGCCGCCTACGCGCGGTGGCTGCCGCTGATCAACCACGAGAACCGGCAGTGCGGGCTGCTCGCGGCCAAGGCCCTGATGCTCGAAGGCGGCGTCATCGCCTGCGACGCGCCGCGGGCGCCGTTTCCGCCGATGGCGCCGGCGGCGCGCGCCGGCCTCCTCGAGATCGCGCGGGGGCTCGATCCGATGGTGCTGCGCTGGGGGCGCTGAGGGCGGCGGGTGTGCCCGGCGCGCTGCGCAGCATGGCCCGCAGGTCCTCGAACCACCAGCCGCGCAGGCCCATCAGCAGCGTGAATGCAGCCCGCTCGTCGTCCGGCAGCTGCTGATCGGCGAGGTGCTGCTGCGCGAAGTCCTGCGCGAGCCGCTGCAGCCGCTCGGCGAACCAGCGCGCCTGGGCGGGCGAGATCTGCCCGTGCACCAGCGTCAGCAGCTCGCCTTCGCCGTCGAAGCCGCCGGAGAAGTAGTCGGCCATCGCGCGTTCGCGGAAATAGCGCATCAGCGGGCCGTCGGGCTGCCAGCGCAGCGACTTGTCGATCTTCAGCCGGTAGCGGTTGTTCGGCCGCAGCTCGAGCACCTCGAGACGGTCGAGCGCGGTCAGCGCGGCCACGACCTGCGCGGGCTCCATCCGGTAGTGGTGGACGATCTGCTCGAAGGTCCATTGGCTGAGCGTGCCCAGCGCGACGGTGAGCAGCCGGGGATCGGCCACCAGCGCACGCTCCTGCTCGGGCTCGAGCATCAGGCGCGGCGGGCGCCGGTCGACGACCTGGCGGGCGAGGTCGGCGAAGTCGATCCTGAGCACCGCGAGGATCTCGTCGATGCGGCCGAGCGGCATGTCGCCCTTGGCCAGGATGCGCTTGCCGCTCGACTCGGCGAGGCCGAGCTCGCGGGCGAGCTGCGCATAGGTGAGGCCGGCGCGGCGCAGCTCGGCCTTCAGCGCGGTGACGAGATCGCGGGTGCTGCTCATGGCGAGAGTCGACAAAGAAGTATCGAATTACGATACCAGAAGGCGAATATTTCCCGTCCTGATCGATTACGGTTGATACCTTCTGGCGCCGAAGCCAGGATTCGTCGCACGCCCACCCGACCCGGTTCCCCGACATGAGCCCCACCCAGCCCAACCAGTTCGCGCTGCTGCGCCAACGCCGCTTCGCGCCGTTCTTCTGGGTCCAGTTCCTCGGCGCCGGCAACGACAACCTGTTCAAGTTCGCGTTCACCGTGATGGTGACCTACCAGCTGCAGCTCGCCTGGCTGCCGGCCTCGCTCGCCGGCCTGGTGATCGGCGCGCTGTTCATCGCGCCGTTCCTGCTGTTCTCGGCCACCAGCGGCCAGCTCGCCGACAAGCTCGACAAGGCGTCGCTGATGCGCTTCGTCAAGACCTTCGAGATCGCGGTGATGGGGCTGGCCGCCTGGGGCTTCTGGATGCAGCACGTGCCGGTGCTGCTCGGCTGCGTGTTCCTGATGGGGCTGCATTCGACGCTGTTCGGGCCGGTGAAGTACGCCTACCTGCCGCAGCACCTCGACGATCGCGAGCTCACCGGCGGCAACGGCGTGGTCGAGATGGGCACCTTCGTCGCGATCCTGCTGGGCAACGTGATCGGCGGCCTGCTGATCGCGATTCCCGAGACCGGCGCACGCTGGGCCGCGCTGGGCTGCGTGCTCGTCGCGGTCGTCGGCCGCCTCGTCGCGCAGGCCATCCCCGTGTCTCCCGCGAGCGATCCCGGTCTGCGGATCAACTGGAACCCGTTCACCGAGACCTGGCGCAACCTGAAGCGCGCCCACCGCAACGTCGTCGTCTTCCGCTCGCTGCTCGGGATCTCCTGGATGTGGTTCTTCGGCGCGGTCTTCCTGTCGACCTTCCCGTCCTTCGCGCGGGACGTGCTGCACGGCGACGAGCGGGTGGCCTCGCTGCTGCTGGTGGTGTTCTCGATCGGCATCGCGACCGGCTCGCTGCTGTGCGAGCGGCTGTCGCACCGGCAGGTCGAGATCGGCCTGGTGCCGCTCGGCGCGATCGGCATGACCGTGTTCGCGGTCGACCTGTACTTCGCGACCCGCGGCCTGGCGCCGGCGTCGGCCTCGATGGGCGTGGGCGCGTTCACCGCGGTGCCCGCGCACTGGCGGGTGCTCGCCGACCTCGCGCTGCTGGCGCTGTTCGCGGGGCTGTACAGCGTGCCGATGTACGCGCTGATCCAGCTGCGCTGCGAGCCCACGCACCGTGCGCGGGTCATCGCGGCCAACAACATCCTCAACGCGCTGTTCATGATCGCGAGCTCGCTGGCGACCGGCGCGATGCTCGCCGCGGGCCTGACGCTGCCCCAGGTGTTCCTCGTCGTGGGCCTGCTGAACGCGGTGGTCGCCGCCTACATCTTCCTGCTGGTGCCGGAGTACCTGCTGCGCTTCCTCGCGTGGATCCTGTCGAACCTGGTCTACCGCTTCCGCGTGCGCGGCGGCGAGCACATCCCGGTGCAGGGCGCGGCGCTGCTGGTCTGCAACCACGTGAGCTTCGTCGACGCGATCCTGCTGATGGCGGCGAGCCCGCGCCCGATCCGCTTCGTCATGGATCACCGGATCTTCGCGATCCCGGTGCTGGGCAGCGTGTTCCGCCTTGCCAAGGCGATCCCGATCGCCTCGCAGAAGGAGGATCCGGCGACCTACGCGGCGGCCTTCGACGCGGCGCGCGCGGTGCTCGACGAGGGCGACCTGCTGGCCATCTTCCCCGAGGGCGCGATCACCCGCGACGGCACGCTCGGCGAATTCCGCGGCGGCGTCGCCAAGATCCTGTCGACGCATCCGGTGCCGGTGGTGCCGATGGCGCTGACCCACCTCTGGGGCAGCTTCTTCTCGCGGATCGAGCGCGGCCGCGCGATGGTGCGCCCGTTCCGGCGCGGGCCGTTCAGCACCGTCGGGCTGGAGGTCGGCGAGCCGATGGCAGCGGCGGACGCGTCGCCCGAGCGGCTGCGCGAGCGGGTGGCGGCGCTGCTGGGCGCCGATCCGCAGGCCTCGGGGGCCTTGACAGCGGCCCGTCCGTAGACTGTATATTCATACAGTCCCGAGGCGGCCCGCAGCCCGCGAGCGGCCTGCGGCGACACCGTCGCCGGAGGGGCAGGGTGCAGCCGATCGCCATCGTCAGGAAGGGCCGGGGCGCGGTGTCGAATCCGGCCGGCCGCTTCGAGCGCGACGCGCGCGAGCGCATCGACGACGGCTGGCCCGCCGACGACGCGGACGGGCCCCCGCCGCCGGCGACCGTGGTCGAGCCGGACGCCGCGCGCTCGATCATCACCCGCAACACCTCGCCCGACATCGGCTTCGACGCCTCCATCAACCCCTACCGCGGCTGCGAGCACGGCTGCGTCTACTGCTATGCGCGGCCGGGTCATGCGTTCCTCGGCCTGTCGCCGGGACTGGACTTCGAGACCCGGCTCTTCGCCAAGCACCAGGCGGCGGCGCTGCTCGAGGCCGAGCTCGCCGCGCCGCGCTACCGCTGCACCCCGATCGCCATCGGCACGGTCACCGACGCCTGGCAGCCGGTCGAGCGCGAGCTCAGGCTGACCCGCGGCTGCCTCGAGGTGTTCGCGCGCACCCGGCACCCGGTCTCGCTGATCACGAAGTCGAGCGGCGTCGAGCGCGACCTCGACCTGCTGGCGCCGATGGCCCGCGACGGGCTGGCCTGCGCGATGGTCACCCTCACGACGCTCGACCCGGCGCTGTCGCGGATCCTCGAGCCGCGCGCCCCCGCGCCCTGGCGGCGGCTGCAGACGATCCGCCGGCTCGCCGACGCCGGCGTGCCCGTCGGCGTGTCGCTCGCGCCGCTGATCCCCTTCGTCAACGAGCCCGAGATCGAGGCCATCCTCGATGCCGCGCACGAGGCCGGCGCCCGCCATGCCAACTACGTGGTGCTGCGCCTGCCGCACGAGCTCGTCGAGGTGTTCCACGCCTGGCTGGACGAGCACTTCCCAGACAGGCGGGCCCGGGTCGTCGCGCGGCTGCGCGAGATGCGCGGCGGCCGCGACAACGACCCGCGCTTCGGCTGGCGGATGCGCGGCACGGGGCCGTGGGCCGACATGATCCGGATGCGGATCGACGTCCGCCTGCGTCGTCTGGGCATCGGCCGCGAGCGACCGAGCCTGCGCAGCGACCTGTTCGAGCCGCCGGCCGCGGCGGGCCGAGGGCAGGGTGCGCCGTCGGCGCCGCGCCACCCGTCCGCCGCGCCGCCGACCCAGGGGCGCCTGTTCTGATCGTCGCGTCACGATCGTCGCGTCGTGATCGTCGCGCCTTCATCGTCGCGCCTTGATCGTCGCGTTGAGCCCGCCCGGAGGTCCGGCGCTTGCGTTCGCATCGCGAGCGTCTAGAATCCGGAAAGGTCCTGGAAAATCAGGGTGTTAAGTTTTCCGACACCGGTGCGTCGCACCGCGTGGCGGTCCGGAGGCGGTGATGGCTGCAGGGTCGATGGATCGCGGTCGGACGGGCGGTGGACTGAGGGCCGCGCTGGTCGTGGCCGCCTGCATGGCGAGCGGCACGGGCGTCGCGACGGCGGCGTCGCCGGGCACGCCCGTCGGTGCTGCGGTCGTCGGTGGCGGGCGCGCGATGAGCGCCGACGAGCTGGCGCGGGCCGGCCGCGCGGTCGGCTCGACCCCGTCCACCACGATCTGGCAGTCGCGCCTGCCCGACGGCACGCTCGAGCTGAGCGACCGCCCGCCGCCGGCAGGGGCCTCGCAGGTCGGGCAGCGCAGCTACGTGATGCCCACCGAGGGCGCGGCCCGCCAGCGGGCCGATGCCGAGCGCGACTACTGGCGCAAGCAGGCCGAGGGCTTCAACCGCCGCCAGCAGGACCGCGACCGGCTCGAGCAGGCCGAGGCCGAGCGCCGCGCACGCAGCCAGCCGCAGCCGGTCTATGCCGATGCCGGTGCGCCGGTCTGGTACGGCGCGCCTCGGGTGCGGCCGTGGCCCGGCCACGGCGGCGCGTACTTCCCCCCGCCGAACGGTGCGGTCACGCTGCCGGCGCCGGTCCAGGGCAGCGGCGGCTCGGCCTACACCAGCTCGCCCGGGGCCGTCCAGGGGCGCGCCACCGGCGGCTTCATCGGCAGCGGCTTCGCCACCGGTCGCTGATCCCTTCGTCGGGGCTTCACCGCGAGGCCGTTAATCGGCTATCATCGTGGGTTTCCCGGAAAGTCTGCAAGGAACCCAGATGGTCGTTCTGCGTCTCTCGCGCGGCGGTGCCAAGGCCCGCCCGTTCTTCAACGTCGTTGCCACCGACAGCCGCAACCGTCGTGACGGTCGCTTCATCGAGCGGCTCGGCTTCTACAACCCGATCGCCTCGGGCAGCGAGCAGGGCCTTCGCCTGTCGCTCGAGCGCATCGAGTACTGGAAGAGCCATGGCGCGCAGGTCTCGCCGACCGTGCAGCGCCTGATCAAGCAGTTCGCCAAGCAAGCCGCAGCACCGGCCTCGGCACCGGCCGCGGCCTGAGCCGCGCGAGCGGCACGCCGCCCGGCGAGGCTGCGATCGAGGCCCCGGTGGATCCCCAGGATCCTGCCATCGTCCCGGAACCGGGGCAGGGCGGTGTCTCCGTCGTCCGTGACCCTCGGCGCACCGTGCCGCTCGGCCGGATCGTCGATGCCTGGGGCGTTCGCGGCTGGGTCAAGGTGGAGCCGTTCGCCGGCGCGGGTGACACCGCGCTGCTGGGCGCCTCGGTCTGGCACCTGCAGCGTCCGGCCGCGCCCGCGCATCCCCCGATCGACCGCTGGCTGACGCTCGAACGCTCGCGTCGCCATGCGTCCACGGTGGTCGCCAAGCCCGAGGGGGTCGAGGACCGCACCGGCGCGCTGGCCCTGAAGGGGGCCGAGGTGGGCGTGCGCCGGATGGACTTCCCGCCGCTGCCCGAGGGCGAGGTCTACTGGGTCGACCTCGAGGGCTGTGCGGTGGTGAACGAGGCGGGCGAGTCGTTCGGCACGGTGGTGTCCGTGGACGATCACGGCGCGCACCCGATCATCGAGACCGACACCGGCCACCTGATCCCGTTCGTGGACGCCTATGTCATCGATGCCGTACCCGCCGAAGGGCGGATCGTCGTCGACTGGCAGGCCGACTGGTCGCGCTGATCCCGGGTCTGCCGGGAGCGCCGCTGCACGCGATGGACATCGAGGTCGTCACGCTCTTTCCCGAGATGGTCGAGCCCGCGGCGGGCTTCGGCGTGACCGGGCGTGCCATCGAGCGCGGCATCTGGCGGCTGCGCTGCTGGAATCCTCGCGATCACGCCCCCGACGCCTACCGGCGGGTCGACGACCGGCCGTTCGGCGGCGGTCCCGGCATGGTGATGCTGCCCGAGCCCCTGTCGGCCTGCCTCGGGGCGATGCATGCCCGGCGCGAGGCCGACGCGGGCGCCCGCGCGCATGTTGTCCATCTGTCGCCGCGGGGAGCGCCGATCACGCAGCGGCGCGTCGCCGAGCTGGCCGCGCTGCCGGCCCTGGCGCTGCTCTGCAGCCGCTACGAAGGGGTCGACCAGCGCCTGCTCGACGCCGCGGTCGACGAGGAGCTGTCGGTCGGCGACTTCGTCGTCTCCGGTGGCGAACTGCCCGCCCTGTCGCTGATCGACGCGGTGGTCCGGCTGCTGCCGGGCGTCATGACCGACGGCGCCTCCCCCCAGCAGGACTCGTTCTCCGACGGCCTGCTCGAAGGCCCGCACTACACGCGCCCCGAGACCTGGGGCGGCACGCCCGTGCCGGCGGTGCTGATGTCCGGCCACCACGCGAAGATCGCCCGCTGGCGGCGGGAGCAGGCGCTGCGCACGACCGCCGAGCGCAGACCCGAGCTGATCGAGCAGGCGAGGCGGGAACACCGGCTGTCGGCGCAGGACGAAGCACTCCTGCGAGGAATGAGCTAGAATCGAGGGCTTTGCGACGTCCGCCCGCCGGACGCGCGAAAAAATCGACGCAAGAACGAAGCAACACCGAAGCACGCCATCCTCTGCCCCGGGCATTCCGGTCTCGAACCGGCCCTCCCAACAATCCGGCGCACGATGGTCTGGAGCCCCACATGGATGTCATCAAGCAGCTCGAGCAGGAAGAGAGCGCTCGCCTGAACAAGACGATCCCGGTCTTCGCCCCCGGCGACACCGTGATCGTCAACGTCAACGTGGTCGAGGGCACGCGCAAGCGTGTCCAGGCCTACGAGGGCGTGGTCATCGCCAAGCGCAACCGCAGCCTGAATTCCTCGTTCATCGTCCGCAAGATCTCCTCGGGCGAGGGCGTGGAGCGGACGTTCCAGCTGTACTCGCCGCTGATCGCCTCGATCGAGGTCAAGCGCCGTGGCGACGTGCGCCGCGCGAAGCTGTACTACCTGCGTCAGCGCTCGGGCAAATCGGCGCGGATCAAGGAAAAGCTCCCGGGACGCGCGCCCGTCGCATCGGCCGCGCAGCCGAAGTGATGCGGGCGCCGGCCGCGCGATGAGCGCGGCCGACCGTCCGACGCGGCGCGCCCCCGGCGCGCCCGCGTCCGCCGGCCGAGCGTCTGCTGCGGCCGACCCGAGCACGATCCGCCGGTCCAGCCTGGACCCGCGCGATGCACCGATCGACGACACCGTCGCGGCCCTGCCGCCGGTGCCGGCCGAGCGGCTGCACCCCGACGCCCTGCGCGAGCGCTTCCATCACCCCCCGGTGTGGACGCCCGAATTCATCGACGACCGCTGGCGGCTCGGCCCTGACACGCCGCGCCCGGCCGCCGTGCTGGTCCCGCTGGTGCCGCGCGGGGACGGTCTGTCGGTGATGCTCACCGTGCGCACCGCGCACCTGTCGGCGCATGCCGGCCAGATCGCCTTCCCCGGCGGGCGCACCGAGCCGCAGGACGGCTCGCCGGTGGGCACGGCGCTGCGCGAGACCGAGGAAGAGATCGGCCTGGCGCGCGCCCGCGTCGAGGTGCTGGGCCAGTTGCCGACCTACACCACCGGCACCGGGTTCATCGTCACGCCGGTGGTCGGTCTCGTCGACGCCGAGCACCGGCTCGAGCCCGACGCGAACGAGGTGGCCGAGGTCTTCGAGGTGCCGCTCGCGTTCCTGCTGGACCCGGCGAACCACCAGCGCCGCCTCTACCGCTGGAGCGACGGCCTCGAGCGCAGCTTCCTCGCGATGCCCTGGCGGCGGCCGGAGGACGGCCGCGAGTTCTTCGTCTGGGGCGTCACCGCCGCGATGCTGCGCAACCTCTACCGTTACATCGCGGCCTGAGCGCGGTCGGTATCATCCGCCCATGGGCTTCGTCGCACTGATCCTGGCGCTCGTGCTCGAGCAGATGCGCCCGCTGCCGCGCGACAACGGCGTGCACCGCTCGGCCGGGGCGGTCACCGACGCGATCGCGGGCGCGACCGATGCCGGCCAGTGGCGCCACGGCGCCTTCGGCTGGGGACTCGCGGTCGGCGTCGCCGTCGTCGGCATCTGGCTCGCGCAGGTGCTGCTCGAGCTGATCGGGGTGCTGCCGGTGCTGGCGCTGCACGTGCTGGTGCTCTACCACACGGTCGGCTTCCGGCAGTTCAGCCACGCGTTCACCGAGATCCAGCTCGCGCTCGCCGCGAGCGACTCCGAAGGCGCGCGCCAGGCCCTGCAGGGATGGATCCGCCAGCGCGACCCGGACTTCGCGATCGGCGAGCTGCCGGTCGACGAGCTCTGCCGGATGGCGATCGCGCATGCGCTGATCGCGGCTCACCGTCACGTGTTCGGCCCGCTCTTCTGGTACATCCTGCTGCCCGGCGCGATCGGCCCGGTGATGTACCGCGCCGCGCAGTTCCTCGCCGAGCACTGGGCACGCGGCGGGCATCCGGCGCGCGAGGTGGCGCCGGACACCCTGGTGGCTGCGGTCGGCGCCGCGGCCAGCGCGCCGTCCGTGCCGCTCACCCCGGCCGCCGAGCCCTACGGCCGCTTCGCCGCTCGCGCGTACCGGGTGCTCGACTGGCTGCCGGTGCGGCTGTCGGCAGCGGGCTTCGCCGTGGTCGGCAACTTCGAGGACGCGGTCTACTGCTGGCGCGCCGCCTCGGCGGTGCGCGGCGGCGACGAGCAGCGCCGGCTGTTGCTGATGACCGGCGGCGGCGCCCTCGGCCTGAGGATCGCCGACGCCCGCGTCGAGGCGGAGGTCCGCGGCGACGCGGCCGCGCTCGATGCCGACCCGTCGCTGTCGGGCGGCGCCCCGAGCGGCTTCGACTGGGCGGGCAGCCCGCCGGACGCCACCGGCCTGCGCAGCGCGGTCGGCCTGGTGTGGCGCTCGGTGGTGCTGTGGATCGGGCTCTTCGCGATGCTCACCATCGCGAACTGGCTGGGTCGCTGACCGACGCGCGTCAGCGCTCGCGCGCGCCGTCGCGCAGCTGCTCGTACAGCGTGTGCCGACGGGTGTCGATGCGGCCCTCGGCCACCGCCGTGCGGATCGCGCAGCCCGGCTCGTGGCGGTGCGTGCAGTTGTAGAACCGGCAGTGCCCGAGCAGCGGCTGGAACTCCCGCATGCCGTGCTCGAGCTCGGTGGCCGACAGGTGCGCGAGGCCGAACACCTGGAAGCCCGGCGAGTCGATCAGCCGGCCGCCGCCGGCGAGGTCGAAGGCGCGGGTGAAGGTGGTCGTGTGCTTGCCGGTCTGCAGCGCCTCGGAGATGGTCTGCGTGGCAAGGGCCGCATCCGGCACCAGCAGGTTCACCAGCGTCGACTTGCCCATGCCGCTCTGCCCGAGCAGCAGCGTCGTGCGCCCGCCGAGCTCGGGCCGCAGCCGTGCGATCGTCTCTTCGGGCTCGGCCTTCGCGGCGATGCGGAACACCGGATAGCCGAGCGACTCGTAGACGTGCAGCCGCGGCTCGATCGACTCGAGCGCGCCGGGCACGTCGGCCTTGGTCGCGATCAGCAGGCACTCGATGCCTTCGCGCTCGGCGGCGATCAGCACCCGCACCAGCAGCTCCTCCGAGAAGGGCGGCTCGCCGCTGATGACGATCGCGGCGCGATCGAGGTTGGCGGCCAACGCCTTCTCGCGGCGGTCGTCGCTGCGGCGCAGGAGGTTGCGGCGCGGCATCACCGTCTCGATCACCGCCTGCCCGGAACCGAGGTCGCGCCAGGCGACCCGGTCGCCTGCGACCACGTCGCCACGGCGCCCGCGCGTGACCGCGCTGCGCTCGCCGCCTCCGCCGTTCTCGTCGTCGCCATCGAGCCGCAGCCAGAACTGTCGCCCGTAGGCGGCCAGCACGGTGGCGTGCGCCAGGGCCTCGCTCAAGGCGTGCGCCGCATCGGCCGTGCCGGGTGCGTCATGCGCCCGGCCTCGCGTCGTGGATCGCGTCGCTGCGGGCCGCGCAGACGAAGTCGTTGACGGTGATGCCGCCGGCCGAATGGGTGTTCCAGCGCACGGTGCAGCGGTCGTAGCCGACGACGAGCTCGGGATGGTGGTCCTGCCGATGGACCATCCAGGCGAGCGCGTTGACGAAGGCGACGGTCTCCCACCAGTCCGCGAACGTGTAGCTCGCCTGCAGCGCGCCGTCGACCACCGACCAGCGCGGCAGCACCGAGAGCTGCGCGTCGATCGCTTCGGGGCGCAGCGCGTCCCGGCCGGACAGCGGCGCGCAGTCGCGCTCGCGCAGGTGCTCGGGGCTCTGGGGCACGTGCATGGCGGACCTCCGGGGTCGTGAGGCTCAGATGGCCGGCGCGGGCGCCGCGCCGGTGTGCAGCGCGGCCAGCCGCTCCAGCCGGATCGCGGCAGGCGGATGGGAGTCGTAGAAGGCCGAGTGCACCGGATCGGGCGTCAGCGTCGCGGCGTTGTCCTCGTACAGCTTGACCAGCGC
>JAIYAG010000548.1 GCA_027489195.1 Burkholderiales bacterium
GAGCACCTCGCGCTTGAACTCCTCGAAGATCTGCCCCGACTTCGCGGACAGCCGGATCTCGACGAACACCAGCAGCGACTGACCGAGCGCCTGGGGCGAGAGCCTCGCGTGGTAGCCGGTGATGAACCCGTCGCGCTCGAGCCGCTTGACCCGCTCGCTGCACGGCGTGGCCGACAGCCCGACGCGTTCGGCGAGGTCGGTGATCGAGATGCGTCCGTCGTCCTGCAGGGTGCGCAGGATCCTGCGGTCGATGCGGTCGATCGGGCGCGGCGCGCCCTCGGTCCTCGATTTCAATGTGTTTCCCCTGCTTTGCTATCTCAACGCCAAGTTCTTCGCTACAAACAGTCAATACTTTGGTCACATCCACTGCCTGAACAGCCGTAGATTGGAGGATATCGCTTCGGAGGTTTCCATGCGCGTTCTCGTTCTCGGCAGTGGCGTGATCGGCGTGACCAGCGCCTGGTACCTGGCCCGTCAGGGCCACGAGGTGACGGTCGTCGACCGCCAGCCCGGCGCGGCGCTGGAGACCAGCTTCGCGAACGCGGGCCAGGTCTCGCCCGGCTACTCGACGCCGTGGGCGGCGCCCGGCATCCCGCTCAAGGCGATCAAGTGGCTGTTCCAGAAGGACGCGCCGCTGTCGATCCGCCCGGACGGCACGCTGTTCCAGCTGCGCTGGCTGGCCGAGATGCTCGCCAACTGCACCGAGGACCGCTATGCGGTCAACAAGGAGCGGATGCTGCGCCTGTCCGAGTACAGCCGCGACTGCCTCAAGGCGCTGCGGGGCGAGCTCGGCCTGGCCTACGAGGGCCGCCAGCTCGGCACGCTGCAGGTCTTCCGCACCGACGCGCAGATGGCGGCGGTCGACAAGGACGTGCGGGTGCTGCGCGAGCAGGGCGTGCCCTTCGAGCTGCTCGGCCGCGACGAACTCGCGCGCGTCGAGCCGGCGCTCGCCGCGGTCAAGGACACGCTGGTGGGCGGACTGCGCCTCCCCGGCGACGAGACCGGCGACTGCCAGCTGTTCACCACGCGTCTGGCCGAGGCCGCTCGCGCCGCCGGCGTGACCTTCCTCTACGGCACCACCATCGACCGCATCGAGCGCCGCGCCGACACGATCGCCGGTGTCTGGGTGCGCGGCCCGCAAGGCCGCCGCCAGCTCGCCGCCGACCAGTACGTGCTCGCGCTGGGCAGCTACTCGCGCGAGCTGCTGTCGCCGCTCGGCCTGGACCTGCCGGTGTATCCGCTCAAGGGCTACTCGCTCACCGTGCCGATCACCGACCCCGACGCGGCGCCGGTCTCGACCGTCATGGACGAGACCTACAAGGTCGCGATCACCCGCTTCGACGACCGGATCCGCGTCGGCGGCATGGCCGAGGTCTCAGGCTTCGACCTGCGCCTGAACCCGCGCCGACGCGAGACGCTGGAGCGCGTCGTGGCCGGCCTGTTCCCGAACGGCGGCGACGTGCGCGCGGCGAGCTTCTGGACCGGCCTGCGGCCGATGACCCCCGACGGCACGCCGGTGGTCGGCGCCACCCGCATCGCCAACCTCTGGCTGAACACCGGTCATGGCACCCTCGGATGGACGATGGCCTGCGGCTCCGGCAGGCTGATCGCCGACCTGATCTCCCGCCGCCGGCCGGAGATCAGTGCCGGGGGCCTCGGCATCGATCGGTATTCGCGCGCCTCGGGCGCGGTCGCGGCACGGCCGCGGGCGCCGCAGCCGGCGCACTGAGCGCGCGGCTCACGCGCGCAGACGCCTACTCGGCGCGCGTGAGCAGCCGGATGTCGCCGTACCAGCCACGCGCCGACAGCTTGGTGTTGTCGGTATCGCTCATCACGCCGACCGCGACCAGGCGGCCGGGCTTGCGGCCGAACGCGCGCTCGTAGTCGGCGACGATGTCGCGGCGGTAGCTGCGCCACTGGCCGACGCCCTGCGCGCCGGACTCGACGACGATCTTCTGGACGCGCGAGGTGTGCGCGTTGGGCGTGACCGCCTCGGCCTCGCTGGCATTGCACCAGACGTACATCAGCGTCGCGTACGGCATGTCCTGTCCACCGAGCAGCTTCACGCGCTCGAAGAACATCTGTTCCTTGATCGGCAGCGAGGACACGTCGCCCTCGAAGGCGAGCACCACCCGTACCGGCGAGTCGTCGCCGTGACGCTCCCGCATGTTCGCGGTCTCGAGGACGCGGTCGACGCGCCAGCGCCATTCGAGGATCGGACGCTCGCCCGGATCGACGTCGACGCGGTGCCGCAGGCCGGAGATCGACTGCTCGGACTGCGCCTCGACGACCCGCACGCCATCGACCTTCACGCTGCTGAAGCGCGTCGGCTTCTTGGTCGGATGGAAGATCCAGGTGGACCACGGCCCCTTGGGATCGAGCCGATCGATGCCCGAGAACGGCGCCAGCACGCCGGGCGGGGGCGCCTCGCGGGAGGCAGCGGACGCGGCGGCCTGCGGTTCGCCAAGCCCGGGCGTGGCGCAGCCCGCGAGGGCTGCGACGAGGGTCAGGACGGCGAGGACGGCGGTCTTCATCGAGTTCTCCCGGCGGCACCACGGCGCGTGAATGCGCGAGCGGATGCTAGCAGCCCGGTTGCCGCACACGCGTGAATTTCCACCGCTCGTCTGCCGCCGCCGACGATGTACGGGTTTTCCTCAGTGTTGTTCGAACGCTCCGGCCGCGGAACGTCCGTTCGTCGGGCACCTGGACGACGAGCGGCGACGGCCGATGGCGACCCTTTTCAGGCCGATTCCTGTAGGGAAACCCCGACACGACGTCATCCGCAGGACGACACCGGGCCCTCGGCGCGAGGCCTGTTCGACGTGCCGCTCGTCCGGGACGAGCGGTCGATCGAGATACGGCGAGGTCGTGCCCTTTCTCGAACGTCCACACCGGGATCAGGGGCAGAGACTTCGGCCGTCACGTCGAACTCGGACCTCGGGGATGCACGAGAACAAGACTCACGTTTCGGCACGGCGCGCCGCATACGGGCCACTGTGCCTGCTGGGAGTGGCGCTCGGTGCCCAGGGCGCGGTGCTGTCGGCCGGGCAGGCGGGATGGGCCGCCTGGGTGGCCTGCGCCGCGATCGCGTCGGCTGCCGCCTGGCTCGCCGTCACCCTGTTTCGCCGCCCCCGCGAGGGCGGTGCGTCGACCGATGCGGGCAGCGCGGGCACCCACGGCCCCGAGGCCACCTTCGAGGCCGCGGCGCCGCGGCTGGCCGAGGCCTTCTCCGTCTGGCACCGGCACCTCCAGACGGCGCAGTCGCAGACCCGGGACGCGACCGACCGGCTGCTCGCAGGCTTCGTGTCGATCCTCCACCAGCTCGATCGGATCATCGAGACCGGCGCCGACGCTGCCGCAGCGGGGGGTCCCGACGCGCGGGCCCGCGTGCTGATCGACGCCGAGGAGGACCTCAAGGCACTGCTCGCGTCGCTCGACGAGGTGCTGCATTCGAAGGACCGGGTGCTCGGCACGATCCGCGCGCTCGACGGCGCCTCGAAGGGTCTGCTCGGCCTGGCCGGCATGGTCGGCACGGTCGCGCGACAGACCAACCTGCTGGCGATCAACGCGGCGATCGAGGCGGCGCGCGCAGGCCCCGCGGGCGCGGGCTTCGCGGTGGTGGCGGGCGAGGTGCGACGGCTGTCGGCCGAATCCGGGAACATGGGCAAGCAGATCGGCGAGCAGGTGCGTCACTTCGGCGAGCAGGTCGACCGCACGCTGCACGACGCGAGCGCGCAGGCCGAGCACGACCGCGTGGCGCTCGACGAGAACGAGCAGCGCGTGCGCACCGTGATCGGCCGCGTCGAGGGCGCCGTCGAGTCGCTGAACCGGCGCGCCGGGGACACCCGCGAGCTGTCGCAGGCGATCCGCACCGAGGTCGAGGCGATGATGGTCGCGTTCCAGTTCCAGGACCGCGTGAGCCAGATCATCGACCAGGTCCTGCAGGCCGTCGAAGGCGTCTCCGTGCATGTCGAGCAGGCCGCCCGCACGCAACGGCTGCCGAGCGACGCCGACTGGCAGCGCACGCTGACCAGCGGCTACTCCACCGAAGAGCAGCAGACCAACCACTCGAAGGGCGCGACCGGTGCGAAGGCGCCGGTGGCGGCCTCCGAGGTCACCTTCTTCTGACCCACGAACAGCCGCCCATGAAAAAGACCGTACTCATCGTCGACGACTCGTCCTCGCTGCGGCAGCTGGTGAACCTCGCGCTCAGCCGCGCGGGCTACGAAGTGCTGGAGGGCTGCGACGGGCAGGACGCCCTGACCAAGCTCGACGGCCGCAAGGTGCACCTGATCGTCAGCGACGTGAACATGCCGCGCATGGACGGGCTCACCTTCCTGAAGGCGGTCAAGGCCCTGCCGAACTACCGCTTCACGCCGGTGATCATGCTGACCACCGAGAGCGGCGACGCGAAGAAGGACGCGGGCCGCGCCGCCGGTGCGCGCGCGTGGATCGTCAAGCCGTTCAACCCGCCCGTGCTGCTCGACGCGGTGGCCAAGCTCTGTCTGCCCTGACCCGTCCGTCCAACCGCACGAGCCTGCCCGGAGACCCCATGGAACCGATCGCCGATACGGTCGACTGCGCGCTGCCCGCGGAGTTCGGCATCTACACCGTCGCGCAGGTGCGCGGCGAGCTGGCCGATGCGCTCGACGCGCACGGCCTGCTCGCGAACGACGCGCTCGTGATCGACGCGCGCCACGTCGACCAGGTCGACGCCGCGGCGCTGCAGCTGCTCGTCGTGTTCGCCGCTGAGCTGCGTCGACGCGGCATGCGGCTGCAGCTGCTCGAGCCGAGCGCCGCGCTCGAGCGGGCGATCCGGCGCCTCGGCGCCGCCCCGGCGCTCGGCCTGCCGGCCGTCGCACTCACCGACTGAGAGGGCCCCGATGCCCAACCGCCAAGCCGAAGACGAGAGCTTCCTGCGCGAGGCCCTGCCCGCGTTCCTCAGCGAGGCGCGCGAGCAGCTCGACCAGCTCGAGCAGCTGCTGCTCGAGCTCGAGGCCAGCCCCGACGACCGCGAGCAGCTCGATGCGCTCTTTCGCTGCGCCCACACGATCAAGGGCTCGGCCGGCCTGTTCGGGCTGGACGAGATCGTCGCCTTCACCCATCACGTCGAGACCTTCCTCGACGCGCTGCGCGAGGGCACGGTGCGGCTCGCGCCCGCCGTCAACGACGTGCTGCTTCGCTGTGCCGACCAGGTCCGGCGGCTGGTCGCGCAGGTCGACGGCAGCCCGCTGCCCGACGGTGCGCCCGACGACGACCGCGAGGCGCTGATCGCGGCGCTGGCCGCGATGCAGCCCGGGGCCCGCGCCGCAGAGCGGATACACGCCGGCGACGCTTCGCCGCCGTCGGGCACGGCGCCGGACGGCACGACCGCCCACCACATCGCGCTGCACTTCAAGACCGACACCTTCCGCGACGGCTTCGACCCGCTCGCGATCCTCGAGTACCTCGCCACCCTCGGCACGCTGCGCGAGGTGCAGATCGGCGCGGAGCGCCTGCCGGCATTCGACGTGCTCCATCCGGAAGACTGCCACCTCGACCTGTCGCTGGTGCTGGTCGGCGAGCTCGACGCCGCGCAGGTCGAGGCCGCCTTCGACCTGTTCCGCGAAGACTGCGTGGTGCGCGTCGCCGCGGCCGGCATGAGCTCGCAGGAGGCGCTCGGACGCATCGCGGGCATGGACGAGTCGCCGCGCATCGGCGAGATCCTCGTCGCCGCCGGCGCGATCCATCGCGGCGAGCTCGACGCGGCGCTCGACGAGCAGACACGGCTCGCCCGCGACAACCAGGCGGTGCCGATCGGAGAGGTCCTGCAGGCATCGACCGGCGTGCCCCGGCAGGTGGTCGACGCGGCCGCGCGCAAGCAGCGCGGGCGCGACGGCGAGGACACCCGCACGGTGCGCGTGCCGGCGGACCGGCTCGACGCGGTCATCAACCTGCTCGGCGAGCTGGTGATCGCGGGGGCGGGCACGGCGCTGCTCGCGCAGAAGACCGGTGTGGGCGAGCTGATCGAGTCGAGCCACCAGCTCGGCCGGCTGATCGAGGAGGTCCGCAACGGCACGCTGCAGCTCCGGATGGTGCCGGTCGGCGAGACCTTCGCGCGCTTCCGTCGCGTGGTGCGCGACACCGCCGCCGAACTCGGCAAGGACGTGCAGCTCGAGATCGTCGGCGGCGAGACCGAGCTCGACAAGTCGGTGGTCGAGCACATCGCCGATCCCCTGATGCACCTGGTGCGCAATGCGCTGGACCACGGCCTAGAGCCGCCCGCCGAACGCGAGGCCGCCGGCAAGCCGCCGCAGGGCCGGCTGGTGCTGTCGGCCTGCCACGAGTCGGGCGGCATCCTGATCCGCATCGTCGACGACGGCCGGGGCGTGCGGCGCGACCGCGTGCTCGCACGCGCCTGGGAGCGCGGCCTGCTCGAGCCGGGCGTGACGCCGCCGGACGACGAGATCCTGAAGCTGATCTTCGAGCCCGGCTTCTCCACCGCCGAGGCCGTGACCAACCTCAGCGGACGCGGCGTCGGGATGGACGTGGTGCGGCGGAACATCGAGGCGCTGCGCGGCACGGTGACGATCCGCAGCGAGCCGGGCGCCGGCAGCGCGATCGAGATCCGGCTGCCGCTCACGCTCGCGATCATCGACGGCTTCATGATCGGCGTCGGCCCGTCCAAGTTCATCTTCCCGCTCGAGTCGGTGGTCGAGGTCATCGAGAACCGGCGCACCGAGTCGACCGTCGACACCCGCGGCTGCGGCGTCGTCGAGCTGCGCGGCCAGGTGCTGCCGGTGGTCGGCCTGCGGGCGCTCTACGGGCTCGACGGACCGGAGCCCGAGCGCAGCAGCATCGTCGTGCTCAAGGCCTCGGGCCAGCACTACGGCGTGAGGGTCGACGCGCTGCTCGGGCAGCACCAGACCGTCATCAAGCCGCTCGGCCGGATGTTCCGCAGCCTGCGCGGCATGTCCGGTTCCTCGATCCTCGGCACCGGCGAGGTCGCCCTGATCTTCGACGTCGCCTCGCTCGGTCAGCTGGCGGCCCACCCGCCGCACCCGCTCCACGCTCACCCACCCGTCGCCGGCGACACCCGGCAAGCCGCCCCCATCTCACTCGAAGGACAACCGTCATGAACCAACCGAACCCGTCCTGGATCGCCCGTCTCCTGATCGGCGGCGAGCTGCAGCGTCTGCAGGCCGAGATGCAGCGCAGCGAGACCGCACGCGCCGAGGCGCTGGCCGCACGCAACGCCGCGCAGGCCGAGGCGCAGGCCGCGCGGAGCGCCGCGCAGGCTGCCGCCGCGCAGGCCGAGGCGGCGATGACCGAGACCCGCAGCCGACTGGCCGACATCGAGGCAGAGCTGAAGGTCCGGACCCAGATCATGAACGAGACGAGCATCGTCTCCGAGTCGGACAAGAAGGGCGACATCCTCTCGATCAACGAGAAGTTCATCGAGGTGTCGAAGTACGCGCGCCACGAGCTGCTCGGCAAGCCGCACAACACGACGCGCCACCCCGACATGCCGAAGGAGACGTTCAAGCAGCTGTGGTCGACCATCGGCCGCGGCGAGCTCTTCCGCGGCAAGATCAAGAACCGCGCGAAGGACGGCACGCCCTACTACGTCGATGCGGTGATCGCGCCGATCCTGGGCGAGAACGGCAAGCCGATGAAGTACCTCGGCGTGCGCTACGACATCACCGAGGCCGAGATCGAGCGCCAGAACGCCAAGGGCATCCTCGGCGCGATCGACACCTCGTACGCGTACATCGAGTTCGACCTGAACGGCACGGTGCTGACGGCGAACTCGAACTTCCTGTCCCTGCTGGGCTACCAGCTCGCCGAGGTCGTCGGCCAGCATCACCGCATCTTCGTCGACCCGGCGATCGTCGCTGCGCCCGCCTACCAGCAGTTCTGGCGCGACCTGAACGCCGGCAAGGCGCAGAGCGAGGTCTTCCCGCGGATGACCAAGGCCGGCCGCGTCGTCTGGATCCAGGCGGTCTACGCGCCGGTCAAGGACGAGATGGGCCGCGTCTTCAAGATCGTCAAGATCGCGACCGACGTGACCGCGTCGGTCAACGACGCGAACATGCTGCGCCAGGCGGTCGAGGAGGCGCAGAAGGTGACGGCCGCCGCCAAGTCGGGCGACCTGTCCCAGCGCATTCCGCTCGAGGGCAAGAGCGGCCCGATCGGCGAGCTCTGCTCGGGCGTCAACATGCTGGTCGAGACCACCTCGGTGATCTTCGACGACGTCGGGCGCTCGCTCGGCGCGCTCGCCGGCGGCGACCTGTCGCAGCGGATCACCCGCGAGTACTCGGGCGTGTTCGAACAGGTGAAGAACGACGCCAACGCCACCAGCGAGAAGCTGTCGGCGATCATCGAGGACGTCGGTCGCGTGTTCTCCGGCATGGCCGAGGGCGACCTCACGCAGCGCATCACGCGCGATGCCGAGGGGGTGTTCGACCGGGTCAAGACCGACGCGAACGCGAGCTCCGAGAAGCTGGCGAGCATCATCGAGGAGGTGCGCGGC
>JAIYAG010000271.1 GCA_027489195.1 Burkholderiales bacterium
CGCGCCCTCCTCGCCCATCACCGGCCAGGGCTCGAGCGCCATGCGCAGGTCCACGTGCACGCCGCCCGCCTCGAAGTCGCCGAGCTTCGGAAAGCGGAACTCCCAGTGCGGCGCGAACCAGTCGAGCTCGAACGGATAGCCGTGCGCGCGCAGGTCCTCGACCACCTCGCGCAGGTCCTCGCGAATGTGCGAGGGCAGCATGAAGCGGTCGTGCAGCGCGGTGCCCCAGCGCGGCAGCCGCGAGACCTCGAGCGGCGCGCGCCAGAAGCGCGCGACCAGCGCGCGCAGCAGCAGCATCTGCACGAGGCTCATCCGCGCGTGCGGCGGCATCTCGAAGCCGCGCAGCTCGAGCAGGCCGAGGCGCCCGCTCGTCGAATCGGGCGAGTAGAGCTTGTCGATGCAGAACTCGGCGCGATGGGTGTTGCCGGTGACGTCGACCAGCAGGTTGCGCAGCACGCGGTCGAGCAGCCAAGGCGGGCAGGCCTGCGGCCCCTGGGCCTGCAGCCGCGCGATCTCGGAGAACGCGATCTCGAGCTCGCGGACCGAGTCGTGGCGGGCCTCGTCGATCCGCGGCGCCTGGCTGGTCGGGCCGATGAAGAGCCCCGAGAACAGGTAGGACAGCGACGGATGCGCGAGCCACCAGGCGATCAGGCTGGCGAGCAGGTCGGGGCGGCGCAGGAACGGCGAATCGGCGGGCGTGTCGCCGCCGAGCACGACATGGTTGCCCCCGCCGGTGCCGATGTGGCGGCCGTCGAGCATGAACTTCTCGGTCGACAGCCGGGTGAGGTGCGCGGCGTCGTAGAGCGCGGTCGTGCGCGAGGCGAGCTCGTCCCAGCTCGATGCCGGCGCGACATTGACCTCGATCACGCCCGGGTCCGGGGTGATGCGCAGCACCGCGAGACGCGGATCGCGCGGCGGCTCGTAGCCCTCGAAGACCACACGCTGGCCGGTCGCCTTGGCGGTCGCCTCGACCGCGGCGACCAGCTGCAGGTACTCGTCGAGGTTGGCCGCGGGCGGCATGAACACGTAGAGCCGGCCGTTGCGCGGCTCGATGCACAGCGCGGTGCGGGCGATGCCGGCATACGCGGCGCCGGCGGCGCTGCCCTGCCCGTCGGCGGCATCGCGCTCGATCGGCTGCGCCGCGGCCGCCGCGCCGCGCGCGCGCGCCGACACGACGGCCCGGGCACCCGGCTGCGGCGAGGCCATCGTCGGGTCGACCGGCTTCGTGCCACCGTCGCGCGACGGGATCGGCCAGATCCCTCCGGCCGGCAGCAGGGCCGCATGCAGCGGCAGCGGCGCCTCGGGCTGCATCGGATCGGCCTGATGGATCCACGGATAGTCGTTCGGCGCCACCCACGGCAACGAGGAGAGCGGCAGCCGGTAGCCGATCGCCGAGTCGCCCGGCGCGAGGTAGCAGCGGGGCGTGCGCAGCGGCCAGTGGGTGGCCTGCCACAGCTGCTGGGGCTGCACGACGGACGGGCCGCGGCGCGCGGCCGGGTTCGGGGTCATCGGCAGGATCCAGCCCACCGGCGCGCCGAGCCCGCGCTCGAACACCCGTGCGAGCCGCTCGCGCTCCATCGGGTCCTCGAGCTTGGAATCGGACGGATCGACGTTGACCGGCAGCTCCTGCTCGCGACGCGAGAAGTGCCAGGGGTCCTCGTAGGCCTCGAACGCGAGCCCCGCATCGAGGCCGAGCCGCGATGCGATGCCGGCGACCAGCTCGCGCGCTTCGTCGATGCCGGCCGCGTCGATCACGTCGAGCGACGCGCCGAACGCGCCGCCGTCCGCCTCGGACGCGAGGATCGACGGATCGGCGACGATCGGCTGGCCGTCCTTGCGCCAGAACCAGTTCAGCGACCAGCGCGGCAGCTGCTCGCCCGGGTACCACTTGCCCTGGCCGAAGTGCGGCAGCCCGTGGCTGCCGTGCTGCGCCGCCATGCGCTCGAGCAGCTCGCCCGAGAGGCGGCGCTTGTCCGGCCCCATCGCCTCGGTGTTCCACTCGGCGCCGTCGCGGTCGTCGATCGACACGAAGGTCGGCTCGCCGCCCTGCGTGAGGCGCACGTCGCCGGCGACCAGGTCGGCGTCGACGCGGCGGCCGAGCGCGTCGATCGCCGCCCACTGCGCGTCGTCGTAAGGCTTGGTGACGCGCGGCGCCTCGAACGCGCGCCGCACGGTCATCGTGTGGGTGAACGTGCATTCGGCGGGTTCGACCAGGCCGCTGACCGGCG
Organism: Burkholderiales bacterium; assembly: GCA_027489195.1. Classification (GTDB taxonomy): domain Bacteria; phylum Pseudomonadota; class Gammaproteobacteria; order Burkholderiales; family Burkholderiaceae_E; genus UBA4615. Next base: position 2,229 of record JAIYAG010000271.1, read on the forward strand.
CCGCCGACGAGGGCTCGGGCGTGCAGGCGACCGGCACGTGGCCCTCGCCGGCGAGCAGGCCCGAGGTCGGGTCCAGGCCGACCCAGCCGGCGCCCGGCAGGTAGACCTCGCACCAGGCGTGCAGGTCGGTGAAGTCGCGGTCGGCGCCCGAGGGGCCGTCGAGCGACTTCACGTCGGGCACGAGCTGGATGAGGTAGCCCGACACGAAGCGTGCGGCCAGCCCGAGGTGGCGCAGCAGCTGCACCAGCAGCCAGGCCGAGTCGCGGCACGAGCCCGAGCCGTTGACCAGCGTCTGCTCGGGCGTCTGCACGCCCGGCTCCATGCGGATCAGGTAGGCGATCTCCTCCTGCAGGCGCTGGTTCAGCGCGACCAGGAAGTCGATCGTCTGCATCGGCTCGCGCGGCACGGCCGCGAGCCGCTTCGCGAAGGCCGGCGTCGCCTCGGTACGGACCAGGTACGGCGCGAGCTCGTGGCGCTGCGCGGGGTCGTACTCGAACGGGTACTGCTCGGCATGCGGTTCGAGGAAGAAGTCGAACGGGTTGAACACCGCCATCTCGGCAACGAGGTCGATCTCGATGCGCAGCTCGCGCGTGCGCTCCGGGAACACCAGGCGTGCGAGCCAGTTGGACTGCGGGTCCTGCTGCCAGTTCAGGAAGTGCTGCGCGGGCTCGACCCGCATCGAGTACGACAGGATGCGGGTGCGCGAATGCGGCGCCGGCCGCAGCCGAACGACCTGCGGACCGAGGGCGACCGGGCGGTCGTAGACGTAGTGGCTGACGTGGTTCAGCGCGACGTGGATCGACAAGGGCGATGCTCCGGGACGGCCGCGTCCAGCCGGCCCGATGCCGACCCGCGCAGCCCATCACCCTCGACGCAAGCGTCGTGCCACCTCGGCGGTGCGCCGGGCGGCACCGCGGCGGGGCGGGCGGACAGGGTAGCGCACCGCGGCGGCGCGTGCGCACCGTGGGGTCGCGCCCCGTCAGCGGCGCGCGACCGTCGCCTCGAGCGCGTCGGCCACGCGGCCGACCTCGATCGCCGCCATGCACGGGCATTCCGGAGCGCCGCGCGGACAGCGCACGCAGGCCTCGCGCGGCGCGACGATCGTGCCGGCATGCGGCCCGAGCGGCCCCCAGCGCGCCGGGTCCATGCCGGGCAGGTCGACGAAGAGCCCCAGGGTCGGTGCCCCCGAGAGCGCGGCGAGATGCATCGGCCCGGTGCTGTTCGACAGCACCGCGTCCATGCGCGGCAGTGTGCGCAGCAGGTCCGGGATGGTGAAGCCGCGCGTCGCGTCGGTGACCTGCGGGAGCGCGAAGAGCGCGGGCGCGGCCTCGCGCAGCGCGTCGCCCTCCGCGGGCGTGCCGTTGACGATGAAGTTGAAGCGATCGGCCGGCAGCGCCCCGATCAGCGACAGGTAGTGGCGCAGCGGCCATTCCTTGCCGTTGCCGTTGGAGCGGACCTGCAGCAGCACGTTGGCGACGCCGGCGCGCAGCGGCCACGCGGGCGCCTCGGTCCGCGGGTCCGACGCTCCGGGCGCGAGCTCGGGCGCGAGACCGGCGAGCCGCCACAGGGCCTCGCGCGGTACCTCGGTGTCGGTGACGAAGGGCGCGAGCAGCCTCAGGTCGAGCTGCGCCTCGTGCGCCGACGAGCCGCTGCGGCGCACGAACGGGCGCAGCGTGCACCAGCGCCAGTGGTACCAGCGCCGCGCGGTGCCGACGCGGATCGGCACGCCCGCGCGCGCCGCGGCGCGGGCGAGCGACGCGGACGGGAAGGCGAAGATCACGGCGTCGGGCCGCAGCGCCCGCAGGTCGCGCTCGAACGCCGCCTCGTCGGTGACGACGACGACGCCGTCGACGTACCGCGATGCCGCGGCCACGTCCTGCGCATAGCGACGCACCGCGAAGTGCACCGTGCAGTCGGGCCGCGCGCGCTTGAGCAGGCCGGCCATGGGCAGCGCGAGCGCCACGTCGCCGAGGTTGTCGTGGCGCACCACCACGAACGAGCGGGCGCGCGCCGGCCCCTGCTCGGCACGCGCCTGCGCATGTCGGCCCGCGACGAGCGCGAGCAGCAGGCCGAACAGGTAGCCGGTCCAGCCGAGGTTGAGCAGGCAGTTCGCCAGGCCCGCCGTCGCGTAGATCGCGACGAACCCGCGCGCGAGCCAGCGCCAACGCTCGTCGAAGCGCGCCGCGATGCGCCAGATCCCGACCAGGCCGCCCAGGAGCATCGCCAGTCCGACGAGGCCGAGCTCGGCCCCGACGTACAGGAACTCCTGGTGCGGGTCGTGGAAGAGCTCGGCCGGCACGCGGCCCTTGGCCGCATACGCCGCGGCGGACAGCACCGGATAGGCATCGATGCCCGCGCCCAGGAGCGGCGCGTCCGCGAGCATCTGCGCGGCATTGCCCCACATCTCGAGGCGCTCGCCGGTGGCGTTGTTGGCGCCCGCCAGCCGGTAGGCATCGATGTCGGACAGGGTCTCGCCCAGCCGCGCGTTCATCCAGAGGCCCGCGGCGAGCACCGCCGCCACGCCGGCGACGGCGGCGACCAGCCCGCGCGCGCCGAACCGGGCATGCAGCAGGTACAGCAGCAGGCCGGACACGACCAGGGTCCCGGTGCGCCCCTTGAGCAGCCACATCATGTCGATCGCGGTGACGACGGCGACCGCCGCAAGCCCCAGTCGCAGCCGCCGCGACGAGCCGGGCTGGAAGATCGCCATGCCTGCCGCCCAGAGCAGCAGCGGGCCGAGCTGGATGGCCTGCCGGATGCGGTCGCTGAACACGTACGCGTCGCGGTAGAGGATGCCGAACTCGTCCCGGCTGGCCCGCGCGAAAGGCAGCGGATGGACGGCCTGCACGAGGCTGAGCACGAGCACGACGCCCAGCGCGACCAGCAGCGCGCGCAGCGTGCGCTCGCGCCACACCGGGTCGGCCAGCACCGGCAGGAACACCAGCGGCATCGCCAGCACGCGATAGCTGCCGAGCTGCAGCGCGCCCTCCCGCAGCGGCGCCGCGGTCCACAGCAGGCTGACCGCGTACAGCGCGAAGAGCGCGAGCGCGCCCGCGACCACCGGCTCGCGCAGGCCGCGCCCGAGCGCGCGGCGGTCCGCGGCCGCGAGCACGCAGAACGCGAGCACGCCGCACCAGAAGAACAGGTTGAACGGCGCCTTGCCGACCGCCACGAAGCCCGCGCAGCCGACGGCGCAGACGCCGAGGGCCCCCCGCGCGCGGTGCGCGAGCGGGCCCGGCTCGGCGGACACCGGCACGCTCAAGACGGGCGTCCGGCGGGCGCCGCCGGCGGTGCGTCCGTCGCGTCGCCGGCCGCGGGCCGGCCGCCGAGCGCGCGCAGCCGGGCATCGCGCTCGGCACGGGGCAGCGCCGACAGCGTGCGCACCGCAGCGTAGAACGCCGGCAGGTCGCCGCCCGCTTGCGCCAGCATCTCGCGGAATGCGGGCAGCAGGTCGTTGTAGGCACCGACCGCCGCGAGCTGCGGATTGGTCGGGCCCTGCGCGAAGAACCGGTCGTAGCCCGCGAAGCCGCCCCAGCCGGCGCGCAGCAGCGCATAGTCGGCGCGCAGCGCGTCGAAGGTCGCGCGCTTGCCCGCGCGCTTGGCCTCGTCGTCGACCTCGCGGGCGTAGACCGCGGCCAGGGTGTCCTTGTAGCGTCGGAGCAGCGCGACGAACGCCTCGCGGCGTGCCGACTGCTCGCGATAGGCCCGTTCGACGGCGGCATCCGCGCGGCGCGCGAGCCAGCGCTCGACGCCAGCCTCCTCGACCGCGGTGGCGAACGACTCGTTGAAGGTCGTGTCGCCCGAGACGTACAGCACCTGGTGCGCCAGCTCGTGGAAGATCAGCCGCGCCAGTTCCGCTTCCGGATACTGGATGAAGCTCGAGAGCAGCGGATCGTCGAACCAGCCGAGCGTCGAGTAGGCCGGCACGCCGCCGACGTGGGCCTCGAGACCGCGGCCGCGCAGCGCGGCCGCGAAGCGCTCGGCGGCCTCGCGGTCGTAGTAGCCCCGATAGGCGACGCAGCCGGCGACCGGAAAGCACCAGCGCTCGAGCGTGAGCGACAGTTCCGGGGTGGCGAACACGTTCCACAGCACGAAGGGCCGCTGCAGGTCGGTGTACGCGGCATAGCTGCCGTTGTCGGGCAGCCCGAGCTCGCGGCTCGCGAAGGCCCGGATCTCGCGGGCCCGCTCGAGGCGTGCGCGCAGCACGGGATCGGTGGCCGGATCGGCGATCAGTTCGGCGACCGGCCGGCGGCGGTTGATCACCTCGAGATGACCGACCACCGACTGCCAGTAGTAGCCCGGACCGTCGGTGGCCGAACAGCCGCCGAGGGCCGCCGCCAGCACGAGCACCGCGCCGGCCGCGGCGGCCGTGACGCGCCTACGCATCGGCGGCGATGTCCGCCGGCGCCGCCGCGACCTCGACCAGGCAGTCGTAGAACGTCGGGCCGCGGCCCAGGTCGGTGAGCGCCTGGCCGGTGACCGCGTTGACGTTGTGGCCGCCGGGCGCGAGCTTCGGCCACCAGATGCCCCAGCCGACGACCACGCCCGGGCGCGTCCGCTCGGAGACGCGAAGGCGCGCGAGGAACGCGCCACGGTCGTTGAACACCCGCACCATCGCGCCCGCCTCCAGGCCGCGCGCCCGCGCGTCGTCCGGATGCACGTCGACCGCCGGCTCGCGCTCGGTCGCCTGCAGGCTCTCGATGTTGACGAAGGTCGAGTTCATGAAGTGCCGGGCCGGCGGCGAGATCATCGACAGCGGGAAGCGCGCGGCGAGCGCGGGGGCGGACGCGGCCGACTCGTACGGCGGCACGAAGTCGGGCAGCGGATCCAGGCCCTGGGCGGCCAGCCGGGCCGAGACGAACTCGACCTTGCCCGACGGCGACGGGAAGCCGCCCTCGGCGAACGGCGCCTCGGGCACCGCGAGCTTCGCGTAGCCCAGCTCGGCCAGGGTCTCGAGCACCGCGCGCCGCGCCTCGGGTCCCGGGCCGCCGTGGGCCGCGACGACCGCGGCCAGCGGCTCGGGCAGGCGCGGATCGTCGAGCCGCAGCGCATCGGCCGCCACCGCCTCGTCGCTCGCGCGCAGCGCCGGATGGTCCAGCCCCATCCGGGCGGCCAGCCGCCGGAAGATCTCCGAGTTGGGCAGCGCCTGGCCGAGCGGCGCGATCGCGGGCCGGTTCACCACCCACCAGCGGTGGCCGTAGGTCTTGTGCAGATCGAAGTGCTCGAGCTGGGTGGTCGCCGGCAGCACCCAGTCGGCATGGTCGGCGGTGTCGGTCATGAACTGCTCGATGACCACGGTGAACAGGTCCTCGCGCGCGAAGCCGCGCCGCACCTTCGAGCTGTCGGGCGCGACCGCCACCGGATTGGAGTTCCACACCACCAGCGCCTCGACCGGCGGATCGGCTTCGAGCAGCGCGTCGCCGATGGTCGACATGTTGAGCGTGCGCGGGCGCCGCGCACCGAGCAGATCGGGCCGCTGCCACGCGGCGACGTCGAGGTTGAAGTGGCCGCTGGCCGACAGCAGCACGCCGCCCGCGGCATGTTTCCACGCGCCGACCAGCGCCGGCAGTCCGGCCACCAGCCGCACCGCGTTCGCACCGCCGCGCACGCGCTGCATGCCGTAGTTCAGGCGGATCGCGGCCGGCGCGATCGTGCCGTAGTCGCGGGCGAGCGCGACCACCTGCGCGGCCGGGATGCCGCAGGTCTCGGCCACGCGCTCGGGCGTCCACGCGGCCGCGCGCGCGGCGAGCGCATCGAACCCGACGGTGTGGGCCTCGACCCAGGCGCGATCGACCAGACCCTGCTCGACCAGCTGCTGCACCAGCCCGAGCGCGAGCGCCCCGTCGGTGCCCGGGCGCAGCGCGACGTGCTCGTCGCAGCGCTCGGCGGTGGCGGTCCGGTACGGGTCGATCGCGACCAGCTTCGCGCCGCGGCGCCGGGCGTCCTGGGCGAGGCTCCAGAAGTGGACCGACGAGGTGATCGGGTTCGAGCCCCAGATCAGGATCAGCTTCGACTCGGCGAAGCGTTCGACGTCCATGCCGACGGCGCCGCCGAGCGTGTAGGTCAGCCCGTGGATGCCGGGCGACGAGCAGATGGTGCGATCGATCAGCGACGCGCCGAGCGCATGGAAGAAGCGCTGGCCGAGCCCGTCGCCCTGCACGATGCCCATCGTGCCGGCGTAGCTGTACGGCAGGATGTGCTCGGGGTCGCGTGCGGCGATCGCGCCGAGCCGCGCCGCGATGTCGGCGAGCGCCTCGTCCCAGGTCGCGGGCTCGAAGCGCCCGGCGCCCTTCGGGCCGACACGGCGCAGCGGCACGGACAAGCGGTCGGTGGCATACACGCGCTCGAGGTAGCGCGAGACCTTGGTGCACAGCACCCCGCGCGTGGGCGGGTGATCTGGGTCTCCGGCGACCCGGATCGCGACGCCGTCGCGCACGGTGGTGCGCAGCGCACAGGTATCGGGACAATCGTGCGGACAGGCGCCGCGGACGACGGTTTCGCCCGGGGTGTCCGGGTGCTCGACAGGGTTGGCAGCCATGACCGCGATGTTAAGCTAACCCTTTTGGCGGGAGGCCCCCAATCATGATGCTGGCCGAAGGAATTCTCGAGCTGCAGTCCGAGATCCAGGCGATCCGGCGCGACCTGCATGCCCACCCCGAACTTCGGTTCGAGGAGCATCGGACGGCCGCGGTCGTGGCGTCCAAGCTGCGCGCCTGGGGGCTGGACGTCACCGAGGGGATCGGCGGGACCGGCCTGGTCGGCACGCTGCGGCGCGGCACCTCGACCCGTGCGGTCGGGCTGCGCGCCGACATGGACGCCCTGCCCCTGCAGGAGCACAACACCTTCGGCCACGCTTCGAAGCACGAGGGCAAGATGCACGCCTGCGGCCACGACGGCCACACCGCGATGCTGCTGGCCGGCGCGCGCTGGCTGTCCCAGCACGGCGGCTTCGACGGCGTCGCGCACTTCATCTTCCAGCCCGCCGAGGAAGGCGGTGCCGGGGCCCAGAAGATGATCGACGAGGGCCTGTTCGAGCGCTTCCCGTGCGAGGCGGTGTTCGGCATGCACAACTGGCCGGGCATGAAGGTCGGGCAGTTCGCGGTCACCCCGGGGCCGATGATGGCCTCGTCCAACGAGTTTGAGATCACGCTGCGCGGCAAGGGCGCCCATGCCGCGATGCCGC
>JAIYAG010000082.1 GCA_027489195.1 Burkholderiales bacterium
AAGCCCGGCACCCGCATCGTGTCGCACGACTTCGCGATGGGCGACTGGAAGCCGGTGCGCACCGTCGAGAACGGATCGAGGACGGTCTACTTCTGGACCGTGCCGCCGGCGGGCCGCCCCTACCCGAAGGGCTGAGCCGGGCCGGTACGGGCCGCGGCCGCGCCGCACCCACCCCGCCGTACCCACCCTTGAGGGGGCACCCACCCGCCCCCATGTCAGGAGCGTCGACCCGACTCCGACCGAGGGCCATCATGTCCGAAGAACCCGTCTCCCGAACCGCCGTGCTTCGCCGCCAGGGGCTGGTCGAGTCCGGCTTCGCGGTGCTGACCGCGCTCATGCTGCTCGGCGGCAGCGCCTCGCCCGTCGCGGTGCTGGCGATCGGCGGCGCGGCGCTGTGGATGGCATTGCGCGGGCGCCGGATGGTCGAGCTGTCCGTCGCGCTGGACGAGGGCGAGCGGCGCGAGCTGCAGCAGCTGGCCGGCACCTCGAAGCACGTCCGCGAGCTGATCGGCGTGCTCGCCAAGACCGGGCAGCAGCCGGTCCGCTGGGACCTCGAGCGCTGCCGCAAGCTGGCGCGCGTCGAGGCGCTGCTCAACGGCCGGACCTGACGCGCCACGCCCGTGCCGGCACCGACGAATCCGACCACGGTGGCTCACCCCCTGAGCCAGCGAGGCCCCATCCTCATCTCACACACATGAGCCCTCCGACCCTTTCCAATCCGCCGACCGAGGACACCATGCTGACCACCAACGAGCGCAAGGTTCTTGAACTCCGATTCGGCCTCGGCAGCGACGACGCGTCGGCCGGCCTCACGCTGGTCGAGATCGCGAAGCGCCTCGGCGTCACGCCCCAGCGGGCCAGCCAGCTCGAGGCCAGCGCGCTGGCCAAGATGCGCGCCGCGATGCGCGAGCGCGGCATCGCGTCGATCGACGACGTCGTCTGATCGGTACCCGGGACGGCATGCCAAGCACGCCGCCCCGGACCGGCCCTCAGGGGACGATGAGGATCTTGCCGGTCACCTTGCGCGCCGACATGTCGTTGAGCGCCTGCACGACCTGGTCCAGCGAATAGCGGCCCGACACGTGCGGGCGCAGCTTGCCCGACTGCAGCCAGCCGAACATCTCCTTCATGCCCTCGGCGTTCTTCGCGGGCTCGCGCCGCGTGAAGTCGCCCCAGAACACGCCGACGATCGACGCGCCCTTGAGCAGTGCCAGGTTCAGCGGCAGCGACGGGATCTGACCGGCCGCGAAGCCGATCACCAGGTAGCGGCCCCGCCAGCCGATCGAGCGGAACGCGGGCTCCGCGAAGCGGCCGCCCACCGGGTCGTAGATCACGTCCGGACCCTTCCCGCCGGTCTCGCGCTTGACGGCTTCGCGCAGGTCCTCGGTCTCGTAGTTGATGGTCGCGTCGGCGCCGTGCTCGCGGCACACCGCGAGCTTCTCTGCGGTCGAGGCGGCGGCGATCACCCGCGCACCGATCGCCTTGCCGATCTCGATCGCCGACAGGCCCACGCCGCCGGCCGCACCCAGCACCAGCATCGTCTCGCCGGGCTGCAACGCCGCGCGGTCGCGGATCGCGTGCCAGGAGGTGCCGTAGGTCAGCGTGAACGCGGCGGCAGTCTCGAAGGACATGCCCGCCGGGATCGGCATCACCTTGTCGGCGGGCGCGATCACTTCCTCGGCGAAGCAGCCCACGCCCGCATAGGCCATCACCGCGTCGCCGGCCTTGACGTGGGTGACCCCGGCCCCGACCGAGATCACCTCGCCCGCGGCCTCGGAGCCGGGCGAGAAGGGCAGCGCCGGCTGCACCTGGTACTTCTTCTGGATGATCAGCACATCGGGGAAGTTCACGCCCGCTGCGCGCACGCGCACACGGACCTCGCCCGGGCCGGGGTCCGGCGCCGGGATGTCCTCGACCACCAGCCGCTCGGCCGGGCCCCACTCCTTGCACAGCACCGCCTTCATCGCTCGTCTCCTCGTGTCGGGCTTCGGCGGGAGTCTACCGCGCCGCCGGAACGGTCCCGCCGCCGTGTATCCTTGCGGCGCCCCGAAATCGGCTGAGGAACGAGGATGACGCTGCAGGAACTCAAACGACGGCTCCGGATCCCGGTGATCGGCTCGCCGCTGTTCATCATTTCCAATCCGGACCTGGTGATCGCCCAGTGCAAGGCCGGCATCGTCGGCTCGTTCCCGGCGCTCAACGCGCGCCCGGCCGAGGTGCTCGACCAGTGGCTCGAGCGGATCACCACCGAGCTGGCCGAGTACGACCGCCTGCACCCGGAGCGCCCGTCCGCCCCGTTCGCGGTGAACCAGATCGTGCACAAGTCGAACGACCGGCTCGAGCACGACGTGGCGATGTGCGTGAAGTGGAAGGTGCCGGTGATCATCACCTCGCTCGGCGCGCGCCCCGATGTCTTCGAGGCGATCCACTCGTACGGCGGCATGGTGCTGCACGACGTGATCGACCAGAAGTTCGCGCACAAGGCGATCGAGAAGGGGGCCGACGGCCTGATCCTCGTGGCCACCGGCGCGGGCGGCCACGCCGGCGTGCAGTCGCCGTTCGCGCTGGTCCAGGAGACCCGGGAGTGGTTCGACGGCCCGATCGCGCTGTCGGGCTCGATCGCCACCGGCGGCGCGGTGCTGGCAGCGCAGGCGATGGGCGCCGACTTCGGCTACATCGGCTCGGCCTTCATCGCGACGAAGGAAGCCAACGCGACCGAGGGCTACAAGCAGGCGATCGTCGACGGCACGGCGCAGGACATCGTCTACACGAACCTGTTCACCGGCGTGCACGGCAACTACCTGCGCCCGTCGATCGTGGCCGCGGGCCTGGATCCGGACAACCTGCCCGAGAGCGACCCGAGCAAGATGCAGTTCGGCTCGGGCGGCAGCACCAAGAGCAAGGCCTGGCGCGACATCTGGGGCTGCGGCCAGGGCATCGGTGCGGTCAAGGACGTGCAGACCACCGGCGAGTTCGTCGCCAAGCTCGCACGCGAGTACGACGCGGCGCGGGCACGGCTGGCCGCGCCGGAGCGCGCCGCCTGAGGGACGGGGCCCTCGGGCGGCGGCGGGCGCCGCCCGGTCCTCAGGCCCTCAGGTCCACCACGAAGCGCCCTCGCCCGCGACCCTCGAGCAGCGCCTCGAAGGCGCGCGGAAGCTCGGCCATCGGCAGAGTCTGCCCGACGAGGGCGGCGTGCCGCGGCCGCAGGTCGGCGCCCAGCCGCGACCAGATGCGCTGCCGCAGCGGCATCGGGCTGTTGGCGTTGATGCCGATCAGCCGCACCCCGCGCAGGATGAAGGGCAGCACCGAGGTCGGCAGTCCGTTGCCGCTCGCATTGCCGAAGGCCGCGACCACGCCGTCGGGCAACATCGTGCGCAGCAGCGCGTCGAGCGCGGGACCGCCGAGCGAGTCCAGCGCGCCGCTCCACGCCGCACGCTCGAGCGGACGCTCGCCGACCGCCAGCGGCGCGGCGACCTCGGCCGCGCCCAGCGAGCGCAGCCAGCCGTCGTCGGGCTGGCGGGTCAGCGCATGCACCTCGGCGCCCAGGCCCGCGAGCATGTCGATGCCGAGCGAGGCCACGCCGCCGGTCGCGCCGTTGACCGCGACCGGTCCGGCCTGCGGTGTCCAGCCGTTGAGCTGCATCGCGTCGATCGCGAGCGCCGCGGTGTAGCCGGCGACGCCGATGGTCGCCGCCTCGATCGGCGACAGCCCGTCGGGCAGCTTCACCACGCGGTCGGCCGGCGCCTGCAGACACTCGGCGAACCCGCCGTCGCGTTCGGCGGCGAGCCCGAAGCCGTGGACGATCACCGCATCGCCCGGCGCGAACGCCGCGTCGTCGGAGGCCTCGACGGTCCCCACCATCTCGATGCCGAGGGTGCACGGGAAGGTCCGCACGATCTTGCCGCGGCCCGCGGCCGACAGCGCGTCCTTGAAGTTGACGCCGGCGAAGGCGCCCCGCACCAGCACGCCGCCGGCCTGCCGGAGCGGCGCCAGCGGCAGTTCGCGCAGCGCGCCGAATCCGGGCTCGCCTTCGCGCTCGACGCGCCAGGCGCGGTAGGTCTCGGTCATCGTGGTCTCCAGTCTTCGTTCCTGCGGTTCGAGGAAATCGTCACGGTCGTGACGACCGGTCGGTGCGCCGTCGCGCCGGAGCGCGTCATATCACGCCATCGCGCCGGAGCGCATCGAGTTCGGCCGCATCCAGCCCGAGCGCGCCCCACACCGCGTCGTTGTGCTCGCCCGGCAGCGGCCCGGTACGCGGCACCGGCAGCGGCTCGGCCCCCATCAGGCGCGGCACCGCGCAGGGCGCGGGCAGGCTGCCGAGTTGCGGGTCGGGCAGGCGCACGAACGCGCCGCGCGCCAGCAGGTGCGCGTCGCGCGTGACGGCGGCGACGTCGGCCACCCTCGCCAGCGGCACGCCCTCGCGGCCGCAGGCGGCGAGCGCGGCGGCGGCGCTGGTGCGCGCGAACCAGGCGGCGATCGACGCATCCAGCGCGTCGACGTTGGCGACCCGCTCGAGCATCCGCGAGAAGCGCGGATCGGCGGCCATGCCGGGCTGGTCCATCGCGCGGCACAGCCGCACGAAGATCGCGTCGGACGAGGCCACCAGCGACATCCAGACGCCATCGGACGTGCGGTACATGTTCGACGGCGCGGTGTAGGTCGCGCGGTTGCCCGAGCGGCCGCGAGCCTGGCCGGTGCGCTCGAGCTCGACGGGCAGCGCGTCGAGCACGCGCACCAGCGCCTCGGTGGCCGACAGGTCGATCTCGGCCGGGGGCTCGTCGGGGTGGGCGCGGCGGCGGGCGATCGCCGCGGCGATCGAGAACGCGCCGAAGACGCCGGCCACCACATCGCCCACCGGGTAGTTCATGTGCTGGGGCGCGCCCGCCGGGTCGCCCGCGAGGTGCGCGAAGCCGCTCATCGCCTCGAACACCCGCGCGAAGCCCGGCTGGTCGGCGAGCGGTCCGGTCTGACCGAAGCCCGACAGCCTGAGCACCACCAGTCCTGGGTTCGCCGCGCGCAGCGTCGCGATGTCCAGGCCCCAGCGGTCGAGCGTGCCGGGGCGGAAGTTCTCGACCAGCACGTCGACGTCGGGCAGCAGCCGCAGGAACAGCGCACGGCCCGCGGGCTTGCGCACGTCGAGCGTGATGCCGCGCTTGCCGCGGTTGGCGACCTTCCACCACAGCGCGTGCCCGTCCTGCACCGGCGCGAGCCGCCTGAGCGGGTCGGCGCCGTCGGGCAGCTCGAGCTTGGTGACCTCGGCGCCGAGATCGGCGCACAGGGTCGCGGCGAAGGGCGCGGCCAGCACGGTGGCCATGTCGAGGATGCGGACGCCCTCGAGGAGGGCGGCGGACGGTGCGGTCATGGGCGGGGGCGGGTTCGGTGGCGACGCGGGGCGGCGGGATCGCGGATCGCCGGTCCCGGACCGCTCGCTTATCGCACGCACGCCCCGCGCACGTCGCGCCCCGTTCCGCAGAGCGGAACAACCGTGCCGCAACCCGCAGCGGGCGGTTGACCGTGCGCGTGGCGCGGCCTGACCATGTCCCGGGGAGACGACACCAGGAGACCGCGTGCGCACCGCCGCATCCATCCGCCCGCCGCTGCCGGGGCTGGCCCGCATCGCCGACACCGGCGGCGATCGCCAGTTCGCGATCGCGCTCGCCCGCGGGCTGGAAGTGCTGCGGGCCTTCGGCCCGTCGGACCGCGCGCTGTCGAACCGCGAGCTCTGCGACCGGACCGGCCTGCCCAAGGCCACCGTCTCGCGCCTGACCCACACGCTGACGCTGCTGGGCTACCTGTCCCGCAGCGCCGACCAGCGCGTGGCGCTGGGCGCGGGCGTCCTGGCGCTGGGCTACCCGATGCTGGCCGGCATGCCGGTGCGACAGATCGCCCGCCCCTGGCTCGAGCAGCTCGCCCGCGAGACCGGCTGCACGGTGAACCTCGGCACCCGCGACCGGCTGTGCGCCGTCTACCTCGACAGCTGCCGGGCCGACCGCGGCAATCCCTTCCAGCCCGACATCGGCAGCCCGCTGCCGCTGCTCACCACCGCGCTCGGCCGCGCGCTGGTGCTGGCCCGCCCGGCCCCCGAGCAGGCGGCGATCCTGAACCGGCTCAAGGTCGACGACCCGCAGCGCTTCCGCGAGGAGCGCGCGCTCATCGACGGCGAGCGCGACGCGTTCCGGCGCCGCGGCTGGACCCACAGCACCGGCCAGTGGCGGCCCGGCGTGCATGCGGTCGCGATGCCGCTGCGCCAGTCGCTGCACGCCGAGACCGTCGCCCTCAACTGCACGCTCGCCGTGCCCGCCGGCACGCGCCGCGCCGCCGACGCACAGCGGCTGCTCGACGAGGTCGCCCCCGCGATGATCGAGACCGCCCACCGCATCGAATCGGCGTGCCGCGCCGAAGCCCCGCCCGACAGGAGTTCCAGACCGTGATCCGAGACACCGCGCGGCTCGACGCGCTGATCGCCGAGCTCCGCGCCTTCGTGCGCGACGAGTGTGTCCCCCTCGAGGCGTCGATCGACCGCGAGGACGCGATCCCCGAGGCGATGGTCGAGCGCATGCGCGCGCTCGGCCTCTTCGGCCACAGCATCCCCGAAGCCTATGGCGGCGCCGGCCTCACCACCGAGGAGCTGGCCCGCGTCAACATCGAGGTCTCGCAGGCGGCCCCGGTGTTCCGCGCGCGCTTCGGCGGCAACACCGGCATCGCCTCCGAGGCGCTGATCTCGGACGGCCTGCCCGAGCAGAAGGCGCAGTGGCTGCCGCGGCTGGCGCGCGGCGAGCTCACCGGCTGCTTCGCGCTGACCGAGCCCGAGGCCGGCTCGGACGCCACCGCGCTGCGCACGCGCGCCGTGCCCGCGCTCGGCGACGGCGGGCGCAGCGGCTGGCGCATCGACGGCGCGAAGTGCTACATCACCAACGCCCCGATCGCAGACCTGTTCACGGTGTTCGCGCGCACCGACGACACGCCGCGCGGCGCCTCGGGCATCACCGCGTTCCTGATGCCGCGCGGCACGCCGGGCCTGTCGACCGGGCCCGCCTACCGCAAGCTCGGCCAGCACGGCTCGCCGGTCGGCGAGGTGTTTCTCGACGGCGTCTGGGTGCCCGACGACGCGGTGCTCGGCGGCCGCCCCGGCGAAGGCTTCCGCTCGGCGATGCGCGCGCTCAACAAGCAGCGCATCAACCTCGCCGCACTGTGCGTGGGGCCGGCGATCCGCCTGCTCGACGAGGCGATCGCACACGCCCGCACGCGCCGGCAGTTCGGTCAGCCGATCGGCGAGTTCCAGCTCGTGCAGGCGATGCTCGCCGACAGCGCCACCGAGATCGCGGCGGCGCGCGCGCTGGTGCTGGAGACCGCGCGCAAGCGCGACGACGGCGGCGACGTGACGATGGACGTGTCGATGTGCAAGCTGCTCGCCTCCGAGACCTGCGGCCGCGTCGCCGACCGCGCGGTCCAGATCCTGGGCGGCGCCGGCTACATCGAGGACCATCCGATCGTGCGGCTGTACCGCGACGTGCGGCTGTTCAGGCTCTACGAGGGCACGAGCCAGATCCACCAGCTCAACATCGCCAAGCACCTGCTGCGGGACGGCGCATGAGCGACGCGGCCTGGACGCCGGCCCGCGAGGCCGAGACCGTCGCGCTCGCGCGCGCACTCGCCGACGGCCCGATCGGCGCGCGCGCCAATGCGGTCGCCGAGCAGGACACCTTCGCCTGGGACACCTTCCGCGACCTGTGCGCGTCGGGCATCGTGGCCACCGGCTTCCCGGTCGCGCACGGCGGCACCGAGGCGCCGATGCGGGTGCGCGTGCAGATCGTCGAGGCGCTCGCGCGCGTGTGCAGCGCGGCCGCCTCGATGGTCACCGGCACCGACCTGGCCGGTCGCCCGATCGTCGCGGGCGCGGCCGCGGCGCTCGCCTCGGAGATCGTCCCGAGGCTCGTGCGCGGCGCGTCGCAGTCGGCGTTCGCGCTGACCGAGCGACTCGCGGGCTCCGACGTCGCCGGCCTGGCAACGACCGCGCGCCGCGACGGCGACGGCTGGGTGCTCGACGGCGTCAAGCGCTACATCACGCGCGCCACGGTCGCCGACTGGTTCGTGGTGGTGGGCCGCGTCGACGGCACGCCGGGCGCGCGCGGCCTGTCGGCCTTCCTCGTGCCGCGCGACGCGCCGGGCCTGACGGTGGGCGCGATGCAGCCCAAGCTCGGCTGGGCCGGCGTGCCGGCCGCCGAGGTGTTCCTGCGCGGCGTGCGCGTGCCGCGCGAGCGGCTGCTCGGCGTGGAGGGCGGCGGCATGGCGCTCGCGCAGGACACGCTGGTGCGCGCGCGGATCGGGCATGCGGCGATCGCGATCGGGCGCGCGGGCGGTGCGCTCGAGATGGCCGCACAGTGGTGCGGACGGCGCCGCACCTTCGGCGCGCGGCTGGGCGAGCACCAGGGCGTGCAGTGGATGCTGGCCGAGATGGCGACGCGACTCGAGGCCTCGCGCTGTCTGCTGCGCTCGGTCGCCGATCGCTACGACCGCGCCGACCCCGAGGTGTCGGTCCATGCGTCGATGGCCAAGCTGCATGCGACCGATCTCGGCATGCAGATCACCACCGACTGCCTGCAGCTCTTCGGCGGCAACGGCTACCTGAAGGAGTTTCCGCTGGAACGCTTCATGCGCGACGCCAAGCTCAACCAGATCGGCGAGGGCGCGAGCGAGATCCACAAGACCCTGATCGGACGCCACGTGCTGCGGGCAGGCGCGGGCACCCGCCACCCGTGCCTGGACCTCGATGCGTTCGATGCGCGGATGGCCGACCCGGAGCCGCCGCGGTGACCGCCCCGCGCGCCTGGCGCACACCCGTCTGCGAGCGGCTCGGCATCGACCTGCCGATCTTCGGCTTCTCGCACTCGCTCGAGGTCGCCGCGGCGATCTCGAGCGCCGGCGGCTACGGCGTGTTCGGCGTGGCGCGCGAGCGGCCCGACGCGATCCCCGGGCTGATCGCGCGGCTGCGCGAGGCGGTCGGCGACGCGCCCTTCGCGGTCGACCTGATGCTGCCGGCCGGCATGCCCGCCGACGACGCCGAGGCCGAGGCCGGACGCGCCGCGATCCCGATCGCGCACCGCGCCTTCGTCGACGACCTCCGCCGCCGCTTCGAAGTGCCGGCGGCGACGAAGCCGCATTTCTTCTCGCACACCGTCCGCACCCGTGCGCTGTTCGCCGAGCAGCTCGAGGCCGTGCTCGCCTCGGACGTGGACGGCGTGGCCACCGCGGTCGGGCTGCCGGTGGAGGTGGTCGCCCGCGTGCGGGCCTCGGGCAAGACGACGCTGTCGCTGGTCGGCTCGCCGAAGCACGCGCGCGCCGCGCTCGCCGCCGGCGCGCAGGTGCTGGTGGCCCAGGGCTGCGATGCGGGCGGCCATACCGGCCCGATCGGCACCTTCTCGCTGGTGCCGCAGATCGTCGAGCTCGCGGGCGAGGTGCCGGTGATCGCCGCGGGCGGCATCGCCACCGGCGCGCAGCTCGCCGCGGCGCTCGCGATGGGCGCGCAGGGCGCGTGGCTCGGCACCGCCTGGCTCGGCGCGCTGGAGAACCGCACGCCGCGCGTGCTGCTCGAGCGGCTGGTGGCCGCCGGCAGCGAGGACACCGTGATCACCCGTGCGCACAGCGGCAAGCCGTGCCGCGTCGTGCGCAGCGGCTGGAGCGACGCCTGGAGCGCACCGGACGCCCCCGAGCCGCTGCCGATGCCCTGGCAGCATGCGCTGACCGGCGAGCTGCTCGCCGCGATCGAGGAGCACGGCGTGGCGCCCCTCGTCTACGAGGCCGCCGGCCAGAGCGTCGCCTGGCTGCGCGGCGAGGAGCCGGTGGCCGCCATCGTCGCCCGCCTCGCGGCACAGACCGAGGCCGCGCTCGCGCGGCTCGCGGCCCTCGCGCCGCGTACCTGACCCCGAACCTGACCCGAACCCGCCCCAGAACGACGATCCGACAGGAGACCCCATGAACCGACCCACCGATGCCCTGCGCCGCCGCCTCGCCCTCGCCGCCGCCTCCGCCCTGCCCGCCGCGCTGCTGCCGCAGGCCGCCCGCGCGCAGGAGGCCTGGCCGTCGAAACCGGTGAAGGTCATCGTGCCCTTCCCCGCCGGTGGCGTCGTCGACCTGGTGACCCGGGCGATCACCGACCGGCTGGCCACCGTGCTCAAGCAGCCCTTCCTGGTCGAGCCCCGCCCGGGCGCCAACGGCAACATCGGCACCGAGGCCGCGGCCCGCTCGCCGGCCGATGGCTACACGCTGCTGACCGCCACGCCCGCCACGGTCACGCAGCCGCTGCTCTCGGGCACCGCCCGCTTCAAGACCGCGGACTTCGTGGGCCTGGGGCTCGTCGGCGCGCCGCCCAACCTGTTCGTCGTCTCGCCGTCGGTGCCGGCCAAGACGCTGCGCGAGTTCGTCGAGTACGCCCGCGCGCGCCCCGGCAAGCTGTCGGTGTCGAACCCCGGCGTGGGCACCTCGAACCACCTCGGCCAGGAGCTGTTCTTCTCGCAGACCGGGCTGCAGCTGGTCGACGTCCGCTACCCCGGCCAGCCGCAGATGATCGCCGACCTCGCCAGCGGCCAGGTGCAGTTCGGGCTGCTGACCGGGGCGCTCGCGCTGCCGCACGTCAAGGAGGGGCGGCTGCGCGCGCTGGCCATCGGCGCACCGAAGCGCTGGGCCGAGCTGCCCGATCTGCCGACCGTGGGCGAGTCCGGCTTCCCCGAGGCGATGTTCCTGCCCTGGTACGGCCTGGTCGCGCCCGCCGGCACGCCGCGCCCGATCGTCAAGCGCCTGTCGGACGAGATCCTGGCGGCCCTCGCGAACCCCGATGTCGCGGCGCGGCTCGACAAGATGGGCACCCAGGTCACGCCGGCCTCCGCCGAGGACTTCGACGCGCTGATCCGCAGCGAGACGGAGCGCTGGACCCGGGTGATCCGCGAACGGAACATCCGCAGCGAGTCCTGACGCGGTTCCCGGAAGCCGGGCGGTCGCAGGCCGTCCCGGCTTCTTGACGGACGCACCTCCTACGCATCAAGATGGATTCATACCGGCCGGTAGGAAACGAGGCCCGGGCCCCTCGCCGCGGCATCGTCGCCGGACGGGCCCGCGACGATGCCGGGAGGAGATGCCGAGGATGGGGATCCGCGTGGCCTTCGGCCGTGACGGGGGAGGTCTACAGGCCGCCGCCGACGGTGACCACGGTCGCCGTCAGGTAGGAGGCTTCGTCCGACGCCACCCAGGCGATCGCGCGCGCCACCTCGTCGGGATCGGCCGCGCGCCGCATCGGCACCATCGCGGCCATCCGCGTCGCCCGGTCGGGCATCCCGTTGGCGGCATGCAGGCCGGTGTCGGTGAGCCCGGGGGCCACGCACACCACCCTAACGCCATCGGCGGCCAGCTCGCGCCCCAGTCCGATGCTCAGCGTGTCCACCGCGCCCTTGGAGGCCGCGTAGTGGCCCCACTCGCCGGCGCTGCCGACGCGCCCGGCGGTCGAGCCGACGTTGACGATCACACCGCCTTCGCCGCCGCGCGAGCGCGCCATCCGCAGCGCCGCGCCCCGGCAGGCCATGGCCAGCCCGAACACGTTGACCGCGAAGGTGGCCTCGAAGCGCTCGCGGCTCCAGTCGAACACCGACGCGACGCCGCCGGTGGTGCCCGCGCAGTTCACCAGCACGCGCAGCGCGCCGGGCACGGGGTCGATCGCCTCGAACAGCGCATCGATGCCGGCGTCCGTGCCGATGTCGGCGCGGATCGCGGCGCCCTGCGCGCCGGCCCGCTCGATGTCCGCAACCACCTCGAGCGCGGCCGCCTCGTCGTGCGCCCAGGTCACCCCGATCCAGCGGCCCGGCCGCGCGAAGCGTCGCGCCGCGGCGGCACCGATGCCGCGACCGCCTCCGGTCACCACGATCTTGTCGTGCGTCTGCATCCCTCGCCTCCGTGCGCGCCCGTCGCGCGCCGCGCCGGGCGGGTCGGACGTGCGCCGACCCTGCCCCCGTCCGATCGAACTTAGCACGCCGACCGGACCCGGACGCCCCCCAGACAGACACCAAGACAGACCCCCAGGAGGAGACACCATGAACCCGAGACGACGCGTCCTGTCCGGCCTTGCCGCCACCGGCCTCGCAGGGCTTCCCGCGATCGGCCGCGCGCAGGCGCAGGACACCCTGAAGATCGGCCTGAACGTCGAGCGCACCGGCGGCGCCGCGAGCTACGGCGCGCACATGCTGATCGCCGCGCAGATCGCCCTCGACGAGCTCAACGCTGCGGGCGGCGTCAACGGCTCGAAGCTGGAGTTCGTGATCGAGGACAACCGCTCGAGCCCCGAGCAGGCGGTGATCGCCACGCGCAACCTCGAGAAGGCCGGTGTGCTGTCGATGCTCGGTCCGATCCAGAGCTCGCAGTGCCGCACCGCGTTCCCGGCTGCCAACCGGGCGAGCCTCGTCGCCATCTCGCCCGGCTCGGGCGCACCCGGGCTGACCGCGCAGAACCGCCCCTGGACCTTCCGCAACGCGGCCATCGATCAGTTCATCATCGACGAGCTGGTCGCCACGCTGCGCAAGCGCTATCCGAACGCGAAGAACGTGGTCGCGCTGCTCGAGGCCAAGGACGCCTACGTCACCTTCCTGGTGAAGACCGTCGCGCCGCCGCCGCTCGAGAAGCACGGCTTCACCATCGTGAACAAGGACGCGCTGATCGAGATCCCGGCCGAGACCACCGACTACAGCGTGTTCGTCACCCGGATCAAGGCGCTGAACCCGGACCTGGTGCTGCTCGGCATCCAGTTCGAGTCGGCGGCGCGCCTGCTGCGCGAGGCGCAGCGCCAGAAGCTGACCGTGCCGATGTTCGCCGGCCTGGGCTACGTGACCGACTCGGTCGCCGACGCCGCGAAGGACATGGAGGTCTGGGCGGGCCAGCCCTTCGACCCGAACGCCGCCGACGCCGCCACGCAGGGCTTCGTGAAGACCTTCAAGGCGCGCGTCGAGAAGGAGCTGCCCGGGCAGTACACCACGCCGACCTACATCGACGCGGGTGCCTACGAGACGGTGCGGATCCTGGCCGACGCGTTCAAGGCCGCGGGCGCCACGCCGAAGTCGAATCCGGCCGAGGTGCGCACGAAGGTGCGCGACTACCTCGCCGGGCTGAAGTCGTACCAGGGCCTGGGCAACTCGCTGTCGATCAACGCCGACGGCGACGCGGTCAAGCCGACCCTGCTGTACCGCACGGGCGGCGGCAAGTGGACCAAGGTCTGACGGCCCGCTGAACCGACGCGGCCCCGGCGCATGCCGGGGCCGCCCCACCCCCGCAGGAGCCGTCCGTGTTCGCGCAGCAACTGGTCAACGGGCTGATGCTCGGCAGCGTCTATGCGCTGATCGGCATCGGCTACACCCTCGTCTTCGGCGTGCTGAGGATGCTCAACCTCGCGCACGCCTACCTGTTCATGGCCGCGCCCTTCGTCGCGCTCAGCCTCGGCGCCGCGGGCGTGCATCCGGCCTTCGCGCTGGCCGGCGGCCTGGGCGCGGCGGCGCTGCTGGGCATGGTGCTGTACTACATGGCGTTCCGCCCGATCTCGAGCCAGCACGCGCTCGGCGGCTTCGTCACCAGCCTGTCGTTCGGCATCGTGCTGCAGGTGATCGTGGTGAACCGCTTCGGCACGCTCGCCAAGCCCTTCTCCTTCGGCCTCGCGCTGCCCGACATCGAGATCGGTCCGGTGCTGCTGTCGGGCCTCCAGGCGGCGAGCCTCGTCGTCTCGGCCGCGCTGATGGTCGGCCTGCTGATGCTGCTCAAGCGCACCCGCTTCGGCCGCAACGTCCGCGCGATCGCCGAGAACGACACCGCGGCGCTGCTGCTCGGCGTGCCGGTGCCGCGCAACATCCTCGCAGTCTTCGCGCTGTCGTCGGCGCTGGCCGGGCTCGCCGGCCTGATGGTCGCGCTGCGCTTCGAGCAGATCGGCGCCTACATGGGCGACCACTACGCGACCAAGGCGCTCGCGGTGATCGTCATCGGCGGACTGGGCGACGTGCGCGGCGCGATGGCGGCCGGCCTGCTGCTCGGCGTGTTCGAGGTGCTGTTCCAGGCCTACGCACCCACCGGCTGGTCGGAGGCCTTCGTCTGGCTGCTGCTGATCGGCGTCTTCCTGCTCAAGCCCGAAGGCATCTTCGGGACGGGCGTGCAGCGCAGGGAGGTCTGATGGAAACGCTGATGTCCGAGCCGGTCCAGGCGATCGTCGCGATCAACGTGCTGCTGTGCCTGAGCCTGCTGTTCCCCTTCGTCACCGGCGTCTGGTCGCTCGGACTGCCGGGCTTCATGGCCGTCGGCGCCTATGCCGGGGGCTGGCTGACCCAGTCGGCGGGCTGGCCGGTGTGGGCGGCGCTGATCGCATCCGCCGTGGGCGGCGCGCTGTCGACGCTGCCCTTCGGCCTGCTGGCGCTGCGCATCCGCGGGATCTACCTGGCGATCGCGACGCTCGCGGCGGCCGAGCTGATCCTGCTGTTCTTCTCGCACTTCAAGCCCACCGGCGCGGTGATGGGCCTGACCGGCATGCCCTTCCTCGACCCGCGCTGGATCGTCGCGATGGCCGCGGCCGCGTTCGCGTTCAGCGGCTGGCTGTACTGCACGCGTCTGGGCAAGGCGATGCAGGCGGCGGGCTCCGACCCGGTGGTGGCGGCCTGCCACGGCCTGAACGTGCCGGTGCTGCAGCTCTCGGCGCTCGCGCTGGGCGGCGCGTTCGCCGGCCTGGCCGGCGGCTGCTTCGCGCACTACTACTCGTTCATCGCGCCGAACAACTTCGGCTTCCACCGCACGGTCGACATCCTGATGTTCCTCGTCATCGGCGGCTTCACGCCCGTGGGGGCCGCGGTCGGCTCGGTGGTGCTCACGCTGGTGCCGCAGTTCGTCAGCGAGCTCGAGAAGTGGGCGCCGGCCCTGTACGGTGCGATCGCGCTGGCGATGGCGGCCTTCATGCCGGCCGGCCTCGTGCCGAAGAACCGCTTCGCCCCGATCTTCAGGCGACTGCGGCCGGCCCCCGCGCCACGCACCGCCATCGCCCCGCAGGCCGCGCGGCAGGGAGGCGCGGATGCTTGAAGTCGCCCACGTCAGCCGGTCGTTCGCCGGCATCCACGCGCTGCAGGACGTGGACTTCAAGGTCGAGCCCGGCTCGATCACCGCGCTGATCGGCCCGAACGGCGCCGGCAAGACGACGCTGATCAACCTGATCACCGGCGTGATGCCGCCCTCCTCCGGCGAACTGCGCTTCGACGGCCGCTCGCTCGCCGGCCTGAAGCCGCACCGCGTCGAGGCCCTCGGCATCCGCCGCACCTTCCAGACGGTGCACCTGTTCCCCGGCCTCACCGTGCGCGAGAACCTGGTGATCGGCGGCTTCCGTCCGGCGCTGCGCGCGAGCCCCTGGTCGATGTTCGCGCTGCCCGCGCGCGACCGCGGCCCGCAGCGGCGCCGGGCCGACGCGCTGCTCGAACTGCTCGGGCTCGAGGGCCTGGGCGACGAGATCGCGACCGACCTGCCGTACGGCACCCAGCGGCGCGTCGAGATCGCCCGCGCGATGATGGGCGAGCCGCGCTTCGTGCTGCTCGACGAACCCGCCGCCGGCATGAACGAGACCGAGACGCACGAACTCACCGACGACATCCGCGCGATCCGAGGTCAGGGCATCACGGTCTTCCTGGTCGAGCACGACATGTCGCTGGTGATGAGCGTCTCCGACAAGATCGTGGTGCTGAACTTCGGCAAGCTGATCGCACAGGGCACGCCCGAGGCGATCCAGCGCGACCCCGAGGTGATCGCCTCGTACCTGGGAGCCTGAGCATGGCGCACGACACGACGCACGACACCGCATTCGCCGGGCTCGCCGTCGACGGACTCACCGTCGGCTACGGCAAGGCGCCGGTGCTCGAGGGCCTGTCGCTGACGGTGCCGCGCGGCAAGGTGGTCGCGGTGGTCGGGCCGAACGGCGCCGGCAAGAGCACGCTGGTGCGCACGATCTCCGGGCTGCTGCGCCCGACGGCCGGCCGCATCGACTACGACGGCGAATCGCTGCTGCGCCGTCGCCCCGACCTGGTGGCCCGCCACGGCGTGCTGATGGTGCCCGAGACGCGCGACATCTTCGGTGGCATGAGCGTCTGGGAGAACCTGAAGGTCGCCTTCGACAACCTCGACCCCGGCGGCGACGAGGCGGCCGCGTTCGAGCGCGTCTACACGCTCTTCCCCATCCTGCGCGAGCGCCGCGAGCAGCTCGCCGGCAACCTGTCGGGCGGCCAGCAGCAGATGCTCGCGATCGCGCGCGCGCTGCTCGGCCGCCCGAAGCTGCTGATGCTCGACGAACCCTCGCTCGGGCTCGCCCGGATCGTGATCCGCGACATCTACGCGGCGCTGCAGGTGCTGCGCGAGCAGGGCCTGACGGTGCTGCTGGTCGAGCAGAATGCCACGATGGCGGTCGCCTTCGCCGATCACTCGCTGGTGCTGGTCAACGGCCGCATCGTGCTGCAGGGACCGCGCGAGACGATGGCCGGCAACGAGGACATGGTGCGACACTACCTGGGCGCCCCGCCCGCCGCCCGCTGAAACGAACGAGGTGAGCATGGAGCACGACTGGAGCACCCTGACGATCGGCGAGGCGCTGCGCGACACCGCGCGCCGCTTCCCGGACCGCGCCGCGCTCGTGGGCATGGGCACGACCGTGAGCTTCGCCGAGCTCGACCGGGCCGCCGACGAGGTGGCGCACGGGCTGCGCGGGCTGGGCGTGGCGCGCGGCGACCAGGTGGCGCTGTGGCTGACCAACTGCCCCGAGTGGGTCGTCTGCTGGATGGCCTGCACGCGGCTGGGCGCGGTGCTGGTGCCGATCAACACCCGCTTCAAGCCCGACGAGGTCGAGTACATCCTGTCGCAGTCCGATGCGCGCGTGCTGATCGCGATGGACCGCTACTGGGACATCGACTACCTCGGCATGATCGGCGCGATGGTGCCCGAGCTGGCCGCCGCCACACCCGGCGCGCTGACCTCCGCACGCTTTCCCGAACTGCGTGCCGTGGTGGCCTGGGGCGAGGTCGAGTCGCCCGGCACCACCCACCTGGCCGCGCTGCGGCGCGCCGGCGCCGCGCGCATGGCGGCCGGCGACACGCTCGCGCCGGT
This sequence comes from Burkholderiales bacterium, assembly GCA_027489195.1. GTDB lineage: Bacteria > Pseudomonadota > Gammaproteobacteria > Burkholderiales > Burkholderiaceae_E > UBA4615. The sequence continues at coordinate 17,146 of JAIYAG010000082.1, forward strand.
CGACGCCGACGATCCGGTCATCATCGTCTACACCTCGGGTACCACCGGGCATCCGAAGGGCGCGATGCACGGCCACGTCGTGATGCGCAACGCGGCGAACATCGCCCGCGTGATGCACATCGAGCCGGGCGACGTGCTCCTCGGTCACATGCCGCTCTACCACGTGGCCGGCGCGTTCACCGCGTGCATCCCCACCGTGCTGCTCGGCTGCACGCTGGTCACGATGCCGCAGTGGTCGCCCGACGAGGCGCTCGAGATCATCGAGCGCGAGCGCGTCACCATCTTCGGCGGCATCCCCACGCACTTCATCGACTGCCTCGACGCGATCCGCCGCCGGCCGCGCGACGTGTCCTGCCTGAAGTCGGCCTGGATCGGCGGGGCGCCGGTCACCCCCGACGTGGCGATGGCCTCCAAGACCGAGCTCGGGCTGCGGGCGCTGCAGGCGGTCTACGGCATGACCGAGACCACCGCCGCCACCGTCTTCAGCGAGTTCGACGCGCCGCTCGAGGTGCTGTGCGACAACAAGGGCCGGCCGATCGGCGACTTCGAGGTGATCGTCGCCGACCCGATCCAGGGCCACGCGCTGCCGGTCGGCGCGGTGGGCGAGGTCCGCGTGCGCGGCCACATCGTGATGAAGGGCTACTACCGCAACCCGAAGGCGACCGCCGAGGTGATCACGGCCGACGGCTGGTTCCGCACGGGCGATCTCGGCGTGTTCGACGAGGCGGGCTACCTGAAGATCACCGGTCGGCTCAAGGAGATGTTCATCGTCGGCGGCTCCAACGCCTATCCGGCCGAGATCGAGCGGCTGCTGCAGGGGATCGGCGCGGTCAAGCAGGCGGTGGTCGTCGGCGTGCCCCACCACCGGCTCGGCGAGGTCGGCTACGCGTTCGTGCAGCTGCACGAGGGCGCGACGCTGTCGGCCGAGGCGCTGGTCGCCCTCGCGCGCCCCATGATGGCGGACTACAAGGTGCCGAGGCACGTCGCGTTCGTCGACGAGTTCCCGCGCACCACCACCGGCAAGATCCAGCGCTTCGTGCTGCAGAAGCAGGCACGCGAGCGGCTCGCCGACTGACCCTCACGCTGACGGGAGCCGCCTTGGCCATCCGAGACGAACTGAAGCACTTCAAGAAGGAACGCATCCTCGAGGAGGCCGAGCGGCTCTTCTACGAGCGGGGCTTCCGCGGCACCAGCCTCGATGCGATCGCCGAATCGCTCGACATGACCAAGCCGTTCATCTACGGCGCCTACGAGCGCAAGCTCGACATCCTGATCGAGATCTACGAACGTGCGATGAACCGCGCGCTCGACGCGATCCGGGGCGCCCGCGCCGCGGGCGGCACGCCGCTCGAGCAGCTGCGCCGCTTCGCGACGACCTACACCGCGGTGGTGATCGCGAACCAGGCGGGCACCGCGGTGTTCTTCCGGGAGGAACCCTCGATCCCCGAAGAGGCCGTGCGCCGCATCAACGACCTCAAGGGCCGGTTCGACGCCGAGCTCGCGGCACTCGTCGTGGCCGGGGTCGAGGCCGGCGCCTTCCGCGTCGACGACCCGCGGGCCGCGACGCTCGCCATCGGCGGCATGATCAGCTGGGCGTACGTGTGGTACCGCCCGGGCGGGCGCCTCACGCCCGAGGAGATCGGCGCGCAGATGGCCACCTACGCGCTGCGTATCGTCGGTGCCGACGAGGCGGGGTACTGAGGTGCCGATCCGCGTGGAGGCGGTCGCCCCGCATGTCGCGATGGTCGTGATCGACCATCCGGCGCGGCGCAACGCGCTGGGCGGGCAGGAGTTCCGCGAGCTGGCCGCGACCTGGCCGAGGCTGGCGGCCGACCGGTCCCTGCGCGCGGTGGTCGTGCGCGGCGAGGGCGACGCGGCCTTCTGCTCGGGCGCGGACCTGGCGGCACCCGGCCTGTCGGCGCTGCCCGACATCGATGCGCTCGTCGACGCCGCGCTCCTGAAGACCGGCTTCTTCCCGAAGCCGCTGGTGGCCGCGATCCACGGCGCCTGCGTCGCCGGTGGCCTGGAGCTCGCGCTGTCCTGCGACCTGCGGGTCGTCAGCGCCGGCGCGCGGCTCGGCCTGCCCGAGACCCGCTGGGGCATCCTGCCCTCGGGCGGCGCCGCGATGAAGCTGATCGAGCAGATCGGCCAGGCCGACGCGATGCGGCTGATGCTCGCCGGCGAGCTGATCGACGGCACCGAGGCCGCCCGCATCGGCCTGGCCACGCTGGCGGCGGACCCCGCCGCCACCGTGGCCGAGGCGCTGCGGCTCGCGCTGCGCATCGCCGAGGCGAGCCCGGTCGCGGTGCAGGCCACCAAGCGGGCGGTGCTGGAGGCGCGCCAGCGCGGCTACGTCGCCCGCGAGCCCTTCGAGCGGGCGCTGGTGGCCGAGGTCCGCGCGAGCGGCCACGCCGGCATCGGCGCGGCCGCCTTCCTGGCGCGGGCGACACCGCGCTACCCGGACTGACGGTCCGGACCGATGACC
>JAIYAG010000366.1 GCA_027489195.1 Burkholderiales bacterium
CCGAGCCGCAGTTCCAGCGGCTGCTGACCACGCTCGGCCGGGCCGACGCGCTCGCCGACCCGCGCTTCGCCGACTGGTTCACGCGGATGGAGCACGACGTCGCGCTGCGCGAGGTGATCGAGGGCGCGTTCGCCGACGGCACGCCCGAGCAGTGGGTGGCGCGGCTGACCGAGGCCGACGTGCCGTGTGCGCGCGTCACCTCGCTGCCCGAGATCGTCACCCATCCGCAGCTCGCGCACCGCGGCTACCTGCAGCAGGCCGAGACGCCCTACGGGCCGGTCACGCTCGCCGGTCCGGCGTTCCGCTTCCAGCACGGCAACGGGGGCATCGACCGGCCGCTGGCCACGCTCGGCATGCACACCGAGGAGGTGCTGACCGAGCTCGGCTACGATGCGGCGGCGATCGCCGCGCTGCGCGAGGCCGAGGTGATCTGAACGGACCCCGCCGTCGTGCGCGGGCACAATGACGACACGGGGTCGGCCGCGGCCCCGCAGGAGACACCGTGAGCACCCCGTACGAAGCCCTGTCCCTCTACATCGACGGCGAGTTCGTCGCCGGCGGCGGACGCCGCGAGCAGGACGTGTTCGACCCGGCCACGGGCGGCCTGATCGGCCGCCTGCCGCATGCCACGCCCGCCGACCTCGACCGTGCGCTGGCCGCCGCGCAGCGCGCCTTCGAGACCTGGAAGACGGTGTCGCCGCTCGAGCGCAGCCGCATCCTGCGCCGCGTGGGCGAGCTCACCCGCGAGCGCACGCAGGCCATCGCACGCAACATCACGCTCGACCAGGGCAAGCCGCTCGCCGAGGCGGTGAGCGAGCTCACGCGCTGCGCCGACCACTGCGACTGGCATGCCGAGGAGTGCCGCCGCATCTACGGCCGCGTGATCCCGGCGCGCCTGCCGAACGTGCGCCAGTTCGTGCTGCGCGAGCCGATCGGCGTGTGCGCCGCGTTCACGCCATGGAACTTCCCGTACAACCAGGCGATCCGCAAGATCGCCGCGGCGATCGGTGCCGGCTGCACCATCGTCCTCAAGGGCCCCGAGGACACGCCGAGCGCGGTCGTCGCGATCGCGCGCATGTTCCACGACGCGGGCTTGCCGCCCGGCGTGCTCAACGTCGTGTGGGGCGTGCCCGCGGAGGTCTCGAAGCACCTGATCGAGTCGCCGATCGTGCGCAAGGTGTCGTTCACCGGCTCGGTGCCGGTGGGCAAGCAGCTCGCCGCGCTGGCCGGCGCGCACATGAAGCGCGTGACGATGGAGCTCGGCGGCCACTCGCCGGTGATCGTCTGCGAGGACGCCGACATCGACCGCGCGGCCGACATGCTGTCGACGCTGAAGTTCTCGAACGCCGGCCAGGTCTGCGTGTCGCCGAACCGGATGTACGTGCACGAGAAGGCGTTCGACCGCTTCATGGCCCGCTTCATCGAGGCCACGCGCAGGATCAAGGTGGGCCCGGGCCTCGAGGCCGACACCAAGATGGGCCCGCTCGCGCACGAGCGCCGGCTGCCGGCGATGGCCGAGATGGTCGAGGACGCGACCGGGCGCGGCGCGCGCATCGAGACGGGCGGCGCGCGCATCGGCGAGCGCGGCTACTTCTGGGCGCCGACGGTGCTCACCAACGTGCCCGACGACGCGCGGATCATGACCCACGAGCCCTTCGGCCCGGTCGTGCCCTGCGTGCCCTTCCGCGACCTCGACGAGGCGCTGCGCCGCGCCAACTCGCTGCCCTACGGGCTGTCGTCGTATGCGTTCACGAACTCGTCGAAACACGCGCTCGCGATCCAGAACGGCATCCAGGCGGGCCTGGTGAACATCAACCACTTCGGCCAGGGCCTGCCCGAGACACCGTTCGGCGGCATCAAGGACAGCGGCATCGGCAGCGAGGGCGGCACCGAGACCTTCGACGGCTACCTGGTGACGAAGTTCGTCACCCAGATGGACTGAACCGATGTGCGCGCGGACCGCGCCGCGTGCCGCCTCGGCCGGCGTGTCAGTCGAGGTAGGGGGCGAGGTAGCGCTCGAGCGCGACCGCGCCCTCGCGCATCATCGGGCGCCGCTGCGCGGGCTCGAGGGTCGCGCGATCCAGCAGGCCGATCATCATCGCGAGCAGCGTGGTGGCGACCAGGTCGGCGCGGTGGGCGGTCATCTTGGGCACGCGGCTGCGCAGGCCGGCGCCCAGACGCTCGCGCATCCGCTCGAAGCCTGCCCGCTCGATCACCCACAGCTGCGGCGCCGAGTGCAGCGCGCGGCGCAGGCCCTTGACCCCGGTGCGGCGCACCCGCAGGTCGAGCAGCTTGTCGGTGATGGCGCGCAGGTCGCGGCGCCAGTCGGCCGAGGTGGCGAAGGCGCTGAGCATCGGGCCGACCTTCTCGTAGCGCTCGGTCTCGATCGACATCGCGAGCGCCTCGATGAGCGCGTACTTGTCGGGGAAGTAGCGGTAGAGCGTCGCGATGTTGACCTGCGCGCGCTCGGCGACCGCCGTGGTGGTCAGCGCATCGAAGCCCGCGTCGTCGAGCAGCTCGCCGGTGGCGCGCAGGATGCGGTTGACCGCCGCGCGCGCGCGCTGCTGGCGCGGCACGGTGCGCATCCGCGCCCCCGCGAGCTGCGGATCGGGGTCCGCTGCAGGGACTGGAGGCGAGGAGAACGGGCCCGGTGCGGGCGTCTTGCCGATGGTTCGCATGGCCTCTCGAGAACACATCGATTCTATCAGCCCGGTGCCCCGCGCACCGGGCCCTCCTGCCGCGATCATGCACATCGCGGCCCCACGACCCCTCGTGCGCCGGCCGGCTCGGCCGCTGCACGCCCACCGACCGGAGCGAACCGATGACCCGCACCCATGACGACAACGTCCGCCAGGACGTCCGCAACGTCCTGCATCCGTACACCCCGCTCGACAAGATCGCAGTGACCGGCCCGATGGTGATCCGCAAGGGCGACGGGGTCTACGTCGAAGACGACCAGGGCCGGCGCTACCTCGAGGGCATGGCCGGGCTGTGGTGCACCGCGCTCGGCTTCTCCGAGCAGCGCCTGGTCGACGCCGCCATCCGCCAGATGCGCGACCTGCCCTACTACCAGATCTTCGCCGGCCGCTCGAACGAGCCCTCGATCGAGCTGTCCGAGCGGCTGCTGTCGATGACGCGCCACCTCGGCATGGACAAGGCGCTCTACGCGAACTCCGGCTCAGAGGCCAACGATGCCGCGGTCAAGGTCATCTGGTACTACTTCAACGCGCTCGGGCAACCGGAGAAGAAGAAGCTGATCGCCCGCGAGCGCGGCTATCACGGCGTGACCGTGATGACCGCGAGCCTGACCGGCCTCGCCGGCAACCACGCCGACTTCGACCTGCCGATCGGCCGCGTGCTGCGCACCGGCTGCCCGAGCGCCTACCACTACGCCAAGCCCGGCGAGACCGAGGCGCAGCTGGTGGACCGGCTGATGGCGGAGCTCGAGGCGCTGATCGCACGCGAGGGTGCCGACACCATCGCCGCGTTCTTCGCCGAGCCGGTGCAGGGCGCGGGCGGCGTGATCGTGCCGCCCGAGAGCTACTTCCCGAAGCTGCAGGCGGTGCTCAAGAAGCACGGGATCCTGCTGGTCGCCGACGAGGTGATCACCGGCTTCGGGCGCACCGGGAACATGTTCGGCTGCGACACCTACGGGATCCGGCCCGACATCATGACGGTCGCCAAGGCGCTGTCCGGCTCGTACATGCCGATCTCGGCGACGCTGCTGTCGGCACCCATCTACGAGGGCCTGGTCGAGGGCAGCAAGCGCAACGGCTCGTTCGCGCACGGCGTGACCTACGCCGGTCATCCGGTCGCCTCCGCGGTGGCGGTCGAGGCGCTGAAGATCTACGAGGAGCGCGACATCGCCGGCCACGTCCGCGCGGTGTCGCCGCGTTTCCTGCGCCGCCTGCACGCGCTCGACGCCCATCCGCTGGTCGCCGGGCCCCGCGGCGTCGGACTGATCGGCGCGATCGAGCTGGTCCGCGACAAGGCCTCGCGCGCGCCCTTCGATCCGGCCAGCGGCATGCAGGCACGGCTCGCCGACGCCGTGCTGGAAGAAGGGCTGATCACGCGTTCGCTGCGCGACACGGTGGCGTTCTGCCCGCCGCTGATCATCACCGAGCCGCAGGTCGACGAGATGTTCGACAAGTTCGAGCGGGCGCTGGAGCGGACGCTGGTCTTCGCGCGCGAGAAGGCGCTGGTCGACTGACGGGCGCGCGGGCCGTGGCGCGCCGGCCGCCCCGGGAGGGCGGGGCCGGCGTGCCCGCGGCGGGCGCGATCCGGTAGCATCCGGCGAACGCACCGCCGGCTCGCTCCGGCGCCCTCACGAGGAGACATCGATGACGCCCGCCGCCCCGTCCTACGACCACGGCACCTCCGCCACCCGGCTGATCGGCGAGACAATCGGACGCGCGCTCGAGCGCACCGTCGCGCAGCATCCCGATCGCGAGGCGCTCGTGGTGCCCTATCAGGGCGTGCGCTGGACCTGGGCCGAGCTCGGCCGCCGCGTCGACGCGCTCGCGGCCGGCCTGCTGGCGCTGGGCCTGGAGCCGGGCGACCGCATCGGCATCTGGGCGCCGAACTGCTCCGAATGGACGCTCGTGCAGTTCGCCAGCGCGAAGGCCGGGCTCATCCTGGTGAACATCAACCCGGCCTACCGCCGCGCCGAGCTCGAGTACGCGCTCAACAAGGTCGAGTGCAAGGCGCTGGTGCTCGCGCCCGCGCTGAAGACGAGCGACTACCTCGCCATCGTCAACGACCTCGCGCCCGAGCTCGCCTCGGCCACGCCGGGTGCGCTGCACTCGAAGGTGCTGCCCGCGCTGCGCGCGGTCGTGCGGCTGGGCACCGCGCGCACACCCGGCATGCTGAACTTCGACGAGGTCGCGACCGGCGGCGGCGAGGCCGAACGCGCGCGCATCGCCGAGCTCGCCGGCACGCTGCAGTTCGACGACCCGATCAACATCCAGTTCACCTCGGGCACCACGGGCTTTCCGAAGGGCGCGACGCTCACCCACCAGAACATCCTGAACAACGGCTACTTCGTCGCCGAGGCGATCCGCCTCACGCACGAGGACCGGCTGTGCATCCCCGTGCCGCTCTACCACTGCTTCGGCATGGTGATGGGCAACCTCGGCTGCATGACGCACGGCGCGACGATGGTCTATCCGGCCGACGCCTTCGATCCGCTGTCGGTGCTGCAGGCGGTGCAGGCGGAGCGCTGCACCGCGCTGTACGGCGTGCCGACGATGTTCATCGCCGAGCTCGACCATCCGCGCTTCGCCGAGTTCGACCTGTCGACGCTGCGCACCGGGATCATGGCCGGCTCGCCCTGCCCGGTCGAGGTGATGAAGCGCGTGCAGGCGCAGATGAACATGCATCAGGTCACCATCGCCTACGGCATGACCGAGACCTCGCCGGTCTCCACGCAGAGCTCGGTCGACGACCCGCTCGAGCGGCGCGTGTCGACGGTCGGCCGCGTGCAGCCGCACATCGAGGTGAAGATCGTCGACACGCAGGGCCGCATCGTGCCGCGCGGCGTCACCGGCGAGTTCTGCACGCGCGGCTACTCGGTGATGCGCGGCTACTGGAACGACGACACGAAGACCCGCGAGGCGATCGACGCCGGCGGCTGGATGCACACCGGCGACCTCGCGACCATGGACGACGAGGGCTACGTGAACATCGTCGGACGCCTGAAGGACCTGGTGATCCGCGGCGGCGAGAACGTCTATCCGCGCGAGGTCGAGGAGTTCCTCTACCGGCACCCCAAGGTGCAGGACGTGCAGGTGATCGGCGTGCCCGACACCAAGTACGGCGAGGAACTCTGCGCGTGGGTGAAGCTGCGCGAAGGGCAGACCGCGACCGCCGAGGAGATCCGCGAGTTCTGCCGCGGGCAGATCGCGCACTACAAGATTCCGCGGCACGTGCGCTTCGTCGACGGCTTCCCGATGACCATCACCGGCAAGGTCCAGAAGTTCGTGATGCGCAAGGAGACGATCGAGGCGCTGGGGCTGACGGAGCAGAAGACCGCCTGATCGACCGGCGGGCGTTCCACGGATTCGGCTTGCGGCTATCGCGCGAGCCGCCCGGCGCGAGATCATCCGCGGCCCCGTCCACGAGGTCCCACGAGGTCCCGCCATGCCCACGACATTCCGCCTGCTGCTCGCCCTGCTGATGGCCGCCGCGCTGTCCGCCTGCTCCAGTGTCCCGAAGGCCGGGTTCAGCGGCGAAGGCACGGTCCAGTCGATCCGGGAGATCAGCGAGCCGTCCACTTTCGCCACGCTGGCGGGCGCCATCGGCGGCGCGGCGATCGGCGGCGGCATCGGCGCGAGCATCGGCTCGGGCAGCGGCCAGGTGCTGGCGGCCTCGGTGCTGACAGTGGTGAC
>JAIYAG010000422.1 GCA_027489195.1 Burkholderiales bacterium
GACATCATCAGGACGACATACAGCCAGGCGATCGCGACGATGTACACGGGAGGGGGCCTCGGTGCGCGTGGACAAGGGCATTGCCGGCGCGCAAGATTCGGGAAAGGTCCGCGAAGCATAATGCGGACCGAAGTCGCCACCAGGGGAGTCCATGGCTGCATCACGGCAACCGCGCCCGACGAGGGCCGCGCCACCCACGTCACCGACCCGCGCGCCGCGCCAGAACGCGGCACGCGCGGCCACGCCCGGGCGTGCGGCCGCGACTAAGTCCGCCACGGTCGAGTCGAAGCCCGTTCCCGTCAAGGCGTCGCCCGCGAAGCCCAGGCCCGCGAAGGCAGCGCCCCGCGTCGCATCCGCCGCGCCTCCGCCCGCGGCGCCGCCGGCCTCGGTCCAGGACCTCGCCGCGGTTGCGGCCGGCGCGTTCCCGATGTGGAGCATCGACCCGACCCGGATGCTGTCGCTGCAGAACGAGTACGCCACCCGGCTGCAGCACCTGTGGTCCGGGTTCCTGAAGCCCGAAGGCGGACCGCCCGCGCTGGGCGACAAGCGGTTCGCCTCGCCGGCCTGGAGCAAGCAGACGCCGTTCGCCTGGAGCGCGGCGCTCTATCTGCTCAACGCCGACTTCATGCAGCGCATGGCCGATTCCGTCGAGGCCGATGCCAAGACCCGCGAGCGGATCCGGTTCTTCACCCAGCAGTGGGTGGATGCGCTGTCGCCGTCGAACTTCCTGCCGACCAACCCCGAGGCGCAGCAGCTGCTGCTCGACTCGAACGGCGACAGCCTGCGGCACGGGATCGAGAACCTCATCGCCGACATCGGCAAGGGGCACATCCCGATGACCGACGAGAACGCCTTCGAGGTCGGCCGCAACGTCGGCACCTCCCAGGGCGCGGTCGTCTTCCGCAACGACGTGATCGAGCTGATCCAGTACACGCCGAGCACGCCGACCGTCGGCACCCGGCCGCTGCTGCTCGTGCCGCCGTTCATCAACAAGTACTACATCCTCGACCTGCAGCCGGAGAACTCGTTCGTCGCGCACGCCGTCTCGCGCGGGCACACGGTGTTCCTGGTCTCCTGGATCAACGCGCAGCCCGAGCATGGCGCGCTGACCTGGGACGACTACATCGAGCGCGGCATCGTCGAGGCGATCCATCGCGCCCAGGCGATCTCGCGCAGCGACACCCTCAACGCGCTGGGCTTCTGCGTGGGCGGCACCATCCTCGCCACCGGCCTGGCCGCACTGGCCGCGCGCGGCGAGAAGCCGGTCGAGTCGCTCACGCTGATGACCACGCTGCTCGACTTCGAGGAACCCGGTGTGCTCGGCGTGTTCATCGATCCGGCACAGGTCGCCTGGCGCGAGCAGACGCTCGGCGGCGGCGGGCTCATGACCGGTCAGGACCTGTCGACGACCTTCTCGTTCCTGCGCCCGAACGACCTCGTCTGGAACTACGTCGTCGCCAACTACCTGAAGGGCGAGGCGCCGCCTCCGTTCGACCTGCTGTACTGGAACTCGGACAGCACCAACCTGCCGGGCCCGCTCTACACCTGGTACCTGCGGCACATGTACCTGCAGAACGAGCTTCGGGTCCCGAACGCGCTGACCTGCATGGGCGAGCAGATCGACCTGCGGCGCATCGACGTGCCGACCTACATCTTCGGCGCCAAGGAAGACCACATCGTGCCGTGGCGTGCGGCCTACGGCTCGACGCGGGTGCTGTCGAACCGCCTGCGCTTCGCGCTCGGCGCCTCGGGACACATCGCCGGCGCGATCAACCCGGCGTCCAAGAACCGGCGGAGCTACTGGATCGGCGACACGCTGCCAGCCTCGCCCGAAGCCTGGCTGGCCGCCGCGGTCGAGCATCCGGGCAGCTGGTGGAATGACTGGGCGGCCTGGCTCGAGGCGTTCAAGGGCCCCGAGCGCCCCGCGCCGACGAAACTCGGCGATGCGGCCAATCCGCCCCTCGAGCCCGCTCCCGGGCGCTACGTGAAGATGAAGGCGAAGCCCGAAGCCGGGGTCGCCGCGATGTTCCCCAAACCTTGAAACTGCGCCCGGCGAACGGGCCCGATGGAGACAGACGATGAGCAAGCTCGCATACGTGACCGGTGGCATGGGTGGGATCGGAACCGCGATCTGCCGCAAGTTCCACGACATGGGCTACACCGTGATCGCCGGCTGCGGTCCGACCCGGAACTTCGACAAGTGGCTGGCCGAGCAGAAGGCCGAGGGTTATAGCTTCATCGCCTCCGTCGGCAACGTGTCCGACTGGGAGTCGACGAAGGCGGCCTTCGACAAGGTCAAGGCCGAACACGGCAACCCGGCCGTGCTGGTCAACAACGCCGGCATCACCCGTGACGGTGCGTTCCGCAAGATGTCGCTCGACGACTGGAACGCGGTGATCTCCACCAACCTGAACAGCCTGTTCTGCGTGACCAAGCAGGTCATCGACGGCATGCTCGACCAGGGCTGGGGGCGCATCATCAACATCTCGTCGGTCAACGGCGAGAAGGGCCAGTTCGGCCAGACCAACTACTCGGCGGCCAAGGCCGGCATGCACGGCTTCACGATGGCGCTCGCCCAGGAAGTCGCGTCCAAGGGCGTGACGGTCAACACCGTGTCCCCCGGCTACATCGCCACCGACATGGTGATGGCGGTCCGCGAGGACGTGCGCGAGAAGATCATCCAGACCATCCCGGTCAAGCGGCTCGGCCGCGCCGAGGAGATCGGGTCGATCTGCGGCTGGCTCTCCACCGACGACGCCGGCTACACCACCGGGGCGGACTTTTCGTGCAACGGGGGCCTGCATATGGGATGATGCAGCGCGGCAAAGACCCCGGAGACATCGATGGCAAATGCCTCGAGATTGATCAAGAAGTACCCGAACCGACGCCTGTACGACACGCAGACGAGCGCGTACATCACGCTCGCCGACGTCAAGCAGCTGGTGCTGGACAACGAGGACTTCAGGGTCATCGATGCCAAGTCCGAGGACGACCTGACGCGCAGCATCCTGCTGCAGATCATCCTGGAGGCGGAGGCCAGCGGCGCGCCGCTGTTCTCCTCCCAGATGCTTTCCCAGATCATCCGGTTCTACGGCCACGCCATGCAGGGGATGATGGGCGCCTACCTCGAGAAGTCGATGGGCGCCTTCGTCGATGTCCAGCAGAAGTTCCAGGACCAGTCCAAGGCCTTCTACGACCCGAAGGGCTTGGGTGCCAGCCCCGAGCTCTGGACCCAGTTCATGCAGGTCCAGGCGCCGATGATGCAGGGCATGATGAGCCACTACATCGATCAGTCGAAGAACCTGTTCGTGCAGATGCAGGACCAGATGCAGCAGCAGGCCCGGTCGGTGTTCCAGAACTTCCCGTTCCCCGGCGCGCCGGGTGCGACGCCTCCGGGTGCACCGCCCCCGCCCCCGGGCGAGACCGGCGAGAAGTGACCCGGTCGGGCGCTGCCCGGTCGAGCGGCAGGATCACCCCGCCGCGATAGAATCGGCGGTTTGACCGAACCGGGCCTCGCAGGCCCGTCCGCGATGCCCTCCGTCCCTGTCAAGCGGCCTCGCGCCGCCCCCCGTGCAGCCGCCGCATCGACCGCCGGAGTCGCGCCGCGCGTGGGTTTCGTGAGCCTCGGTTGCCCGAAGGCCCTGGTCGACGCCGAGCGCATCGTCACGCAGCTCCGTGCCGAGGGCTACGTGATCTCGCCGAGCTACCAGGATTCCGACCTGGTGGTGGTCAACACCTGCGGGTTCATCGACGACGCCGTGCGCGAATCGCTCGATGCGATCGGCGAGGCGCTCGCCGAGAACGGCAAGGTGATCGTCACCGGCTGCCTGGGCGCGAAGGCCGGCAGCGAGGGTGGCAGCCTGGTCGCCGAGACGCATCCGAGCGTGCTCGCGGTCACCGGCCCGCATGCGCTCGAGGAGGTGATGGGGCACGTCCACACGCACCTGCCGCGTCCGCACGATCCGTTCGTGGACCTGGTGCCCGACGGCGGCGTCAAGCTCACCCCGCGCCACTACGCGTACCTGAAGATCTCCGAAGGCTGCAACCACCGCTGCAGCTTCTGCATCATTCCGTCGATGCGCGGCGATCTGGTGAGCCGCCCGATCGGCGAGGTGGTGCGCGAGGCGCAGGCGCTGTTCAAGGCCGGCGTCAAGGAGCTCCTGGTGATCTCTCAGGACACCAGCGCTTACGGGGTGGACATCCGCTACCGCACCGACTTCGTCGACGGCCGTCCGGTGCGCACCCGCATGACCGAGCTGTGCCGAGAGCTCGGTCGCGTCGCCCAGGACCATGGCGCCTGGATCCGGCTCCACTACGTGTACCCGTACCCGCATGTCGACGAGGTGCTCGAGCTGATGGCCGAGGGCAGCGTGCTGCCCTACCTCGACGTGCCGTTCCAGCACTCGCACCCCGAGGTCCTCAAGCGCATGAAGCGGCCCGCGAGCGGGGAGCGCAACCTCGAGCGGATCCAGGACTGGCGCAAGATCGTTCCGGCGCTGACGGTGCGCAGCACCTTCATCGCCGGCTTCCCCGGCGAGACCGAGGCGCACTTCGAGGACCTGCTGGCCTTCCTGAAGGAAGCCGAGCTCGATCGCGTCGGCTGCTTCGCCTACTCGCCGGTGGAGGGCGCGACCGCGAACGATCTCGACGGCGCGCTGCCCGACGAGGTCCGCGAGGACCGCCGCAAGCGCTTCATGCAGGTCCAGCAGCGGATCAGCCGGCGCCTCCTCAAGCGCAAGGTCGGCAGCACGCAGCGCGTGCTGATCGACGCCGCCGGGCCCGAAGGCGCGATCGGGCGCTCGTCGGCCGACGCGCCAGAGATCGACGGCGTCGTGCACATCGCGCCGCATCCGACGCTGAAGGCGGGGGCCTTCGTGGACGTCGTGATCGAAGCCTCGGACGCGCACGACCTGTTCGGCGCGGTCGCGGGCGCCGACGGGGCGGCTCGTGGCGCGGCGTCGCCGGCCTCGGCCCAAGCCCCGGCCCCGCGCAAGCGGGCAGCGGCCCGCCGCTAGCGAGGCCCGGCGTGGCCGCGTCGGCTGCCTTCGTCGCCGCTCGGCGACGCCTGCTGGCGAGGCTGGCGCAGGGTGTCGCGGCCGGTGCCGCGACGGGCGTCGGCGCGGCGGCTGCCGTTCGGGCCCAGGGTCGCGTGCCCGAGTCCGGCGGGCCCGGCGGCCGCGATGCGGCCCTGATCCGGGCCGCTGCAGCGGGCGATGCGGCCGAGGTCGCGCGGCTCCTGGGTGACGGCGCGAGCGTCGGCGCCCGTGACCTGCGCGGGCGCACGGCATTGCTGGCCGCCACCGATGCGAACCAGCCTGCGGTCGCCCGCGCGCTGATCGCCGCGGGGGCCGACGTCAACGCGCAGGACGCGCAGCGCGACTCCGCCTTCCTGCTGGCCGGCGCGCGCGGCCACGTCGAGATCCTGCGGATGACGATCGCCGCAGGGGCCGACCTGAAGAGCCGCAACCGCTACGGCGGCACCGCGCTGATCCCCGCCTGCCACTATGGCCACGTCGAGGCCGTACGCGTGCTGCTGCAGACCGCGATC
>JAIYAG010000625.1 GCA_027489195.1 Burkholderiales bacterium
AGGATGCGCTGCGACAGGAAGGCGTCGAGCTTCATGCCCGAGGCCCGCTCGACGACCAGGCCGAGCACGTCGGTCGAGATGCTGTACTCCCAGGTGCTGCCCGGCGCGAACGACAGCGGCAGCGTGCCCAGGCGGCGCGCCAGCTCCGTCAGGTCGAAGGGCAGCTGCTCGGAACCCGGGATCACCTTGGCCTTGACGTACTCGTCCTTGACGGCCGAACGGCCGAAGACGCCGTAGGTCAGCCCCGAGGTGTGTCGCAGCAGGTCCTGCACCGTCATCTCGCGCGGTGCGGCCACGCGTTCGGCAATCGTCGGCTTGCCGTCGGCACCGGGTTTCTCGACCGCGACCTGCATGCCCTTCATCTCGGGGATCCAGCGCGACACCGGGTCGCCGAGCCGCAGGCGGCCGTCCTCGACGAGCTGCATCGTCGCGATCGAGACGATCGGCTTCGTCATCGAGTAGATGCGGAAGATGGTGTCCCGCGCCATCGGCTTGCCGGTGGCAGGGTCCTGCACGCCGACCGCGTTCGCGTACTGCAGTCGGCCGTCGCGTGCGACCAGCAGCACGGCGCCGGGCAGCCGGCCGCTCTTCGAGTCGGCCTCGACCCGCTTCATGAACGCATCGAGATGCGCGCTCGAGACCGAGCGGGCCGGGGTCTGCCCGTCGGGCATCGACGCGCAGGCGCCGGCGAGCAGCGCCGCCGACAGCGCGGCGACGGCGAGTCGCCGCGAGGGCCGGGGCGAGGAGGGGGCGACGCGCTGGCGCGTCGGTGAAGTGGGGAACATCGGGATCCGTCTCCTGGTTTCGGTGTCGCGCCGGCGTGCCCGACGCGCACCCCGGCGACGGACGGGGCGCGTCGGCGGGGTCGCCGGCTGCATCGCCAGTCTATGCCTGCCTCGGGTGCCCGCGGTGCGCGCGGCGACCGCGATCCGGAACGGCCGTGTCCGGGCATGCGGCTTGCAGGACGCGTCGGCAGTACGCCTCGGCGGGGGGATCGGCCGCCGAGCCCGGCCGCCGGCCCCGGCCCCGGCCGCTTTCCGCCCGGAGACAGGCATGCCCGTCCGAAGACCTCGGCACCGTGCGGCGCGCCACGCGCTCGCGACCACGATGCTGGTCGCCGCGCTCGCCGGCTGCACCGGCTGCGTGGGCCTCATCGACCACCTGCCGTCGCGGCCGGTGCGCGGTACGGTCCAGACCCCGCCCGAGGTCATCGGTGCGCGCGGCCCGCTGTCGGCGCGCGACGCACGAGGCGTCGTGGCCGCGCTGCAGGCGCAGGGCCATACCGAGCTGGTCGCACGCTGGCTCGCCGCGATGCAGTCGACCCAGGTCGCGCCCCTGGTCGTCGGCAACGCGACGCGGCTGCTGGTCGACGGCCCCGAGACGTATCGCGCGATGTTCGAGGCGGTGGCCGGCGCGCGCCGCCACGTCCACCTCGAGACCTACATCCTCGATGACGACGACACCGGCCGACGGCTCGCCGAGCTGCTGCTCGAGCGCCGGCGCCAGGGCGTGCGGGTCAGCGTGCTGTACGACGCCATCGGCACGCTCGGCACGCCCGAAGCCTACTTCGACCGGCTGCGCGAGGGCGGCGTCGAGGTCTGCGCGTTCAACCCGGTCACGCCGCGCGCCGGCCGGCCGGTCGCGCTCAATCACCGTGATCATCGCAAGATCCTCGTGGTGGACGGGCGCGTGGCCTACGCCGGCGGCGTCAACATCAGCGACGTCTACTCGAGCGGCTCGGCCTCGGCGCGCCGGCGCACGGACCGCGGCAGCGGATGGCGCGACACGCACATCGAGATCCGCGGCCCGGCGGTCGCCGAGCTGCAGACGCTGTTCGTCGACAGCTGGGCGCGGCAGGACTGTCCGGGTCGGCCCGACGAGGCCGCTGCAGCCGTGCCGCCTCCGTCGGCCCAGGGCGACCGGGTGCTGCGCGTGGTGGCGAGCACGCCGGCCGATGCCCGCAACGCGATCCGCGACGAGCTGCTGGTCGCGATGGCCGCGGCCGAGCGCAGCATCCACGTGACGATGGCCTATTTCGTGCCCGATCCCGAGACCCTCGAGACGCTGGAGGCGGCGGCGCGGCGCGGTGTCGACGTCACGCTCGTGCTGCCCGGGATCTCGGATTTCTGGGCGGTGCATGCCGCCGGGCGCTCGCACTACGAGCGACTGCTGGCCGCCGGCGTGCGGATCCGCGAGCGGCGTGACGCGCTGCTGCACGCGAAGACCGTGGTCGTCGACGGCGTGTGGTCGACGGTCGGCTCGGCGAACATGGACTGGCGCAGCTTCCTGCACAACGACGAGGTGAACGTCGTCATCGTCGGCGAGGGCTTCGGAGGCGAGATGGAGCGGCTGTTCGCCGACGACGTGGCGCAGTCGGACCCGGTGGAGGCCGCCGCCTGGAAGCGACGCGGGATCGCGCAGCGCGCCATGGAAACGGCGGCCAGGATGCTCGAGTACTGGCTCTAGGTCATGCCCGGACGGGGCCCGGGGCGAGCCCGCGTATACTCTGCAACTCGTTTGCATCTGGCTCCCCGGGGACCGCCCTGACCCTCGCCTCGATCATCGCCGCGACGCTGCTGTCGGGGCTCGCCTCCGTGCTGTTCGCCGCCTGGCTCTCCTTCGGGGCGCTGTCCTCGCTGGTGCCCCGGATGGTGAGCCTGTCGGCCGGCATCCTGCTGGGCACCGCGATCCTGCACCTGCTGCCCGAGGCCTTCGAGTCGCAGGCGGACCTGCACGCGCTGAGCTGGACGCTGCTGGCCGGCCTCGTGGGCTTCTTCCTGCTCGAGAAGTCGGCGGTGCTGCGCCACAGTCACCATCACGAAGGCGACGGTCATGGCCATCACCACGGCCACGACCACGACGAGGCCGGCCCGGGCGGCCTGCTGATCCTGGTCGGCGACTCGATCCACAACCTCGCCGACGGCTTCCTGATCGCCGCGGCGTTCCTCGCCGACGAGCGCCTGGGCTGGCTGACCGCCGCCGCGATCGCCGCCCACGAGATCCCGCAGGAGATCGGCGACTTCATCGTGCTGCTGAACGCCGGCTACACGCGGCGGCGCGCGCTCGCCTACAACGCGCTGTCCGGCCTCGCGTCGGTGATCGGCGGCGTGATCGGCTGGGCGTCGCTGCAGACCTCGCGCGACGTGCTGCCGTTCGTGCTGGTGCTGGCCGCCAGCAGCTTCATCTACATCGCGCTCGCCGACCTCGTGCCCGACATGCAGCGCCAGCGCCGGCGCGGCGAGTCGGCGCTCCAGGTCCTGATGCTGTTCGCCGGCATCGCCGCGATCGCCGGCGTGACCTCCCTCGTGCACTCGCACTGACGCGCACCGTGGCGCAGGCGCGGCCGGGCTGGGGTGCGACGCTGGCCGCCGTGCTGACGGCGGCGATCGTGGTGTCGCTCAACGTCGGCAAGCTGCCGCCCGCGCTGCCCGCGCTGCGCGCGGAGTTCGGACTCGACCTCGTCGCCGCCAGCCTGCTGGTGTCGTTCTTCCAGCTCGCGGGGATGCTGCTCGGTCTGTTCGGCGGCATGCTCGCCGATCGGTTCGGGCCACGCCGGGTGATGCGCGTGGGTCTCGTGGTCGCGGCCGCGGGCTCGATGCTCGGCGCGCTCGCGCCCTCGATGACGGTGCTGCTCGCGAGCCGTGCCGTCGAGAGCGCCGGCTTCATCCTGGCGGTGCTGCCCGGCCCGGCGCTGCTCGCGCGCGGCGTGCCGCCGGCGCGGCTGCGCGGCGTGATGGGCGCCTGGAGCGCGTACATGCCGGTCGGCATGGCGCTGGCGCTGGCGCTGTCGCCGCTGGCCTACGAGTCGGTCGGCTGGCGCGCGGTGTGGTGGGCCGTCGGGCTCGCCTCGCTCGCGATGGCGGTGCTGCCCGAGCGCGTCGTGGCCCCCGATCCGGCGGGCCGCGCGCCGCACGGCGGGCTGTCGCTGGTGCGGGACACGCTGCGGTCGCCGCGCCCCTGGGTGCTGGCGGCGGCCTTCGGCTGCTACGCGTCGCAGTGGATGGGCGTCTTCAGCTTCCTGCCCACCCTGTACACCGAGGCGGCGGTGCCGCTCGCGCTCGCCGGCACGCTCACCGCGATCGGCGTGGCGGTCAACGTGATCGGCAACCTGTCGTCCGGAGTGCTGCTGCAGCGCGGGGTGCCGCGCCCGGCGCTGATCGCCGTGGCCGCACTGTCGATGATCGTCGGCGCGTGGCTGTGCTTCGGCTCGGACGCGCCGTTCGCGGTCCGCTATGCCGGCGTCCTGCTCTTCTCCGCGGTCGGCGGGCTGATCCCGGGGACGCTGTTCGCGAGCACCCCGGCCTATGCGCCGCATCCGCGCGCGGTCGCCACCACCACCGGCCTGATGCAGCAGGGCTCCACCCTCGGGCAGTTCCTGTCGCCGCCGCTGATCGCCGCCGTGCATGCGGCGAGCGGCGGCTGGCAGCACACCTGGTGGGCGACCGGTGCGCTCGCGCTCGGCGACCTGGCGATGGCCTGGCTGGTGCTGCGCTTCGATCGGGCCGACCGGCGCGCGCGCGACGCCACGCCGCGCGGCTGAACGCGCCTCAGGGCTCGGCGCCGGTCCTCACCGGGCGCGCCGGATCGGTGATCCATTCGCTCCACGAGCCGGCGTAGAGCGCCGCGCCGGGCAGACCGGCATGGGTCATCGCAAGCAGGTTCATGCAGGCCGAGACGCCCGAGCCGCAGCTGTTGACGACCGACTG
The DNA here is from genome assembly GCA_027489195.1 of Burkholderiales bacterium. Classification (GTDB taxonomy): domain Bacteria; phylum Pseudomonadota; class Gammaproteobacteria; order Burkholderiales; family Burkholderiaceae_E; genus UBA4615. The sequence goes on from JAIYAG010000625.1 coordinate 4,707, forward strand.
CGGCGCACGCCCGCCGAGCAGCGCGTCGAACTCGGCGCGCAGCACCGGCGCCGGCTTGAAGCGGCCGTCCTCGCGCACGTTCTGGACCCACGGCCGGCTGAGCGAGCCCGGGATGTGGCCGGCCACCGGGTCGATCGGCTCGACCTCGCCGCGATAGCGCTCGGGCGGACGGGCATCGAACACCCGGCGCGACGCGTCGGCCGCGGCGCGGCCGGTCTCCTCGGCGTCGACCATCGTGGCCAGCGGCGCGCGCAGCGCGAGCGTGCCCGGGGCCCGTGCCGGCGTCGCGTCGGCGGTGATCGGGTAGCCGGCCTTGCGCCAGGCGCCGAGCCCGCCGTCGAGCACCGCGACCGCATCGTGGCCGATCCACTTCGCCATCCACCAGAGGCGGCCGGCCATGCCGTTGCCGCCGTCGTGCACGACGAGCTGCGTGCCGTCCGACAGGCCCGCCGCGGCGAGCCGCTCGCGCACCTGCTCGCGCGAGGGCATCGGGTGGCGCCCGGTGCCCGGGCCCTTGGGCAGGGCCAGGTCGCGGTCCATGCTGACGAAGATCGCGCCAGGGATGTGTCCCTCGTCGTGCTGGCGTCGGCCGGCGGCCGGATCGGTGAGGTCGTGGCGGCAGTCGACGACCAGGCAGCGGTCGATGTGCTCGGCCAGTTCGTCGGCGCTGATCAGCGTGGTCCAGGTCATCGCGGCGGCTTCGGAAGTGTGGGCAGGGCTGTCATTCTGCCCTGATGCCGGTTTCCTTCACCAACCGGGCCCACTTCCCGGTGTCGGCGCGGCTCGATGCACCCGCCCGAACCCGTAGAGCTCGGCCGGATTGTCGACGAGGATGCGCTGGCGGTCGGCCTCGCGCGGCGCCCACTCGAGCAGCACGTCGAGCAGGTCGGCGTCGTCGGGGAGCGCGTCGGGGCGGGCCGACGGATGCGGCCAGTTCGAGGCCCAGAGCATGCGCTCGGGGGCTTCGCGGACCAGTGCGGCGGCGAGTGCGCCGACGTCCTCGTAGCGCGGGCCGCCGGTGCGCGAGGTCTCGTAGGCGGCCGACAGCTTCACCCAGCAGTTGCCGCGCGCGACGAGCCGCAGCAGCGTGCGGAACGCCTCGTGCCCGGGTGCGACCGGCTCGAGGAACTTGCCGACGTGGTCGATGACGTACGGGCCCTTCAGGCGGGTCAGGCTGGCCTCCCACTCGGGCAGCCCGCGGCCGTCGAGCTGCACGATCGGATGCCAGCCGAGCGGCGCCACGCGGGCCGCGGTCTCGTGCAGCGCGGCGAGCTTCGTGAAGCCGCCCGGCAGGTCCATCACGCGGACCGCGCGTGCTCCCGCGGCGTGCATCGCAGCGAGCGCGGCCTCGTCGACCTCGGGCCGCAGCGCGACCACCGCACGCGCCCGCTCGAGCCCGAGCTCGGCCACCGCGTCGAGCGTGCAGCGGTTGTCGTCGCCATAGGCGTTCGGCTGCACCACCACCACCCGGCCGATGCCGAGCGCGGCCATCAGCGCGCGGTACTCGACGGGCCGCGCGTCCCCGGGTGGCGGCGGGCCGTCGGGATGGCGCGGGTAGCGCGCCGCATAGAAGTGCATGTGCGTGTCGCAGGTCCCCGCCGGGGCGGCCAGCCGCGGCGCGCGCGAGGGCAGCGGGGGCGGGCTCATCCGACCAGGTCCACGCGCCAGCGCGCGATCGCGTCGACGTCGATCTCCACGCCCAGCCCCGGTCCGTCGGGGATGCGCACGACGCCGTGCTCGTGCTCGAGCGGCGCGGCGAGCACCGCCTGCCGGAACGGATGCTCGCTGCGGTCGAACTCGAGCACCGGCTCGGTCGGGTCGTGCCGCGGCGGCGAGGGCGGCAGCACCGCGTGCAGCTGCAGCGCGGCCGCCAGCCCGATGCCGGTGCCCCAGACGTGCGGCACGAGGCGCACGCCGAAGGCGGTGGCCATGTCGGCGATCTTCTTCGCTTCCGACAGCCCGCCGCAAGCGCAGATGTCGGGCTGCACGATGTCCATCGCGCGCCGCGTCAGCACCTCGCGAAAGCCCCAGCGGGTGAACTCGGTCTCGCCGCCCGCCACCGGGATCGGCTGGCCGCGGCGCACCTCGACGTAGCTGTCGAGGTCGTCGGGCACCACCGGCTCCTCGAACCAGCCGATGTCCTGGTCGGCCACCGCGCGGCCGAGCCGGATCGCGTCGATCGCGTCGTAGCCGTGGTTCGCGTCGAGCATCAGGCCCACGCGCGGACCGACCGCCTCGCGCACCGCGCGGATCAGCGCGACGTCCTGGTCCACCCCGAAGCCGATCTTGAGCTTGGCGGCCCGGAAGCCCTCGGCCGCGTAGCCGGCCACCTCGTCGACCAGGTACTGCAGCGTCTCGAGCGTCAGCGCATCCGGATCGCCGCCGCCGAAGCGGGCCTCGGTGCGTCGGGCCTCGAGCGTGCGCCAGCCGTCGCCGCGCCGGTAGGTGCCGGTCGCATAGGCGGCGACGCGGTCGCGGAAGCGCCCGCCCATCAGCCGCCACACCGGCTCGCCCCAGTGGCGCCCGCGCAGGTCCCAGAGCGCCACGTCCACGCCCGACAGCGCGGTGAGCGCCAGGCCCTTCATGCCCTGGTCGCGCAGGCCGTTGTACATCGCGAGCCAGTGGCGGTCGACCGCGAGCGCGTCCTGCCCGACGAGCATCCGCGCATACGCCGGGATCAGCGCCGCGTTGAGCCGGGCCGGGCCGATGCACTCGCCCCAGCCCGACAGGCCGTCCTCGGTGGTGACCTCGACGACACACGAGCCGCGCGTCGAGGTCTCGGTGAACGACCAGGCGAAGGGCTCGGACAGCGGCGCTTCGAGCACGTGCGCGCGGATGCGGGCGATGCGGGGCATGGGGTCTCCTCCTCGGGCGTCGTCGGCCCGCGCCGCCCGGGACTCAGGCGACGCCGCCGCGGCCCGATGCGTCGGGCTCGGGATGATCGAATTCCTGCGAGCAGTAGCTGCCGCCCTGGAAGCGGTCTCCGACCGGATCGGGCCGTTCCTCGCGACCGAGGATGGCCGCCGCATGGTCCTCGGCGCGCCCGGTCGGACGGTAGCCCAGCTCGTGGGCGCGTCGATTGTCCCACCAGGCCCGTGCGTTGTCCGACATGCCGTAGACGATTTCGTAACGCAGCGCCGGATCCTCGATGCCGATGCGCACCAGTTGCATCAGGTCCGCGGGCGTGATCCAGATCGACAGGCGCCGCCGGTCGATCGGCGCGTCGGCCACGTTGCCGATCCGGATGTTCAGCACCCGCAGGCCGTGCTTGTCCGCGTACAGCGCACCCAGCGCCTCGCCGAAGGCCTTCGACACGCCGTAGCGCGTGTCGGGCCGCGGCGGCACCGCATGGTCGATCGGGCGATCGCGGCCATAGAAGCCGACCGCGTGGTTCGACGACGCGAAGACGACACGCTGCACGCCGGCCCGCAGCGCCGCCTCGTACAGGGCGTGCAGCCCGACGATGTTCGCCTGCAGGATGGTCTCCCACGGCCCCTCGACCGAGAAGCCGCCGAGGTGGACGATCGCGTCGATGTCCTCGACGATGCCGGCCACCTGGGCGGGATCGGCCAGGTCGGCACGCATGAAGGTCTCGCCGGGCGCCAGCGGCGTGCGGGGCTCGACGATGTCCGACAGCCGCAGCGTGCCGTACGCCTGCAGCAGCAGCGGCCGCAGTCGCGTGCCGACGTCGCCGGACGCGCCGGTCAGGAGCACGCGGGGGCGTGCGGCGGGGAGGGGGGCGGTCATGGCGGACTCCGGGTTGCGGCCGGGCTCGGGCCTGCGGCCGATGCAAGGGGGGCGGGGGGCGCGCCGCGCGACGCGATCCAGGTCGCCCACGCGCCGCTGGCCGCGATCACCGCGAGCCCGAGGCCCTCGCGGGCCGTCAGCGTGTCGTCGAACAGGAAGGCGCCGATCACCGCCGCGAAGCCGATGTTCGTGTACTGCATGTTCGCCGCCAGCAGGGTCGCGGGGCCCGCGAATGCGCGCGTCATGCAGATCTGCCCGATCAGCGCGAAGCCGGCGACCGCGACCAGCACCGGCACGCCGTCCCAGCCCGCCGGCGAGAAGCCGCCGCTGGCCGCGATGCCGGCGAGCCCGACCGCGGTCGACACCACCGAGAACCAGAACACCACCCGCCACGGCGGCTCGCCGGCCGCGCCCAGCGTGCGCATCTCGAAGTACACGAAGGTTGCCAGCAGTCCCGAGCCCAGGCCTGCCGCGAAGCCGCCCAGCGTCGCGCCGTCCAGCGTCGGACGCAGCGCCAGCGGCACGCCGACGAAGCCGCAGCCGGCCGCCGCATAGAGCAGGCGGCGCCGCGCGTCGGGCGGCGCGCCGCTGCGCCGCGCCACCCAGGCGATCGCCAGCGCCGCGAACAGCGGCGAGGTGTTGCCCAGCGTGGCGGCCGTCGGCAGCGGCAGTGCGGCCAGCGCCGCGAACCACAGCACCATCGAGGAGGCGCCGGCCGCCGAGCGGCGCAGGTGCATCGGCCACAGCGGCGTGGCGAGCCTGCGGCGGGTGGAGAGGGCCCAGACACCAACCGCGACCGCGCCGAGCGCGTTGCGCCAGAAGACCAGCTCGAACAGCCCGTAGCGGGCGTAGCCGAGCTTGATCGCCGCGCTCATCGCCGCGAACGCGAGCGCCGAGGCGACCGCCCAGGCGGCCTGGGCGGTGGCGCTCACCGGGTCCGTTCCGGCATCACGCGTTCAGTCGAGCGCCAGCCGGGCCCGCAGGAACTCGTGGAAGTGCTGCATGCC
>JAIYAG010000589.1 GCA_027489195.1 Burkholderiales bacterium
CGGAAGACCCGGCCGAGATCAACCTGCCGGGCGTGAACCAGGTCAACGTGAACGACAAGGCGGGCCTGTCGTTCTCGGCCGCGCTGAAGTCCTTCCTGCGGCAGGACCCGGACGTGATCATGGTCGGCGAGATCCGCGACCTCGAGACCGCGGACATCGCGATCAAGGCCGCGCAGACCGGCCACATGGTGCTGTCGACGCTGCACACCAACGACGCGCCGACCACGCTGACGCGGATGATGAACATGGGCATCGCGCCGTTCAACATCGCCTCGTCGGTGATCCTGATCACCGCGCAGCGCCTGGCGCGTCGGCTGTGCACCTGCAAGCTGCCCGCCGAGATCGACGAGGCGGCGCTGCTCGCCGCCGGATTCAAGGATTCCGACCTCGACGGCAGCTGGACGCCCTACCGGCCGGTCGGCTGCGAGCGCTGCAGTGGCGGCGGCTACAAGGGCCGGGTCGGCATCTACCAGGTGATGCCGATCACCGAGGAGATCCAGCGCCTCATCCTCGCCGGCGGCAACGCGATGGACATCGCCGCGCAGGCCAAGCGCGAGGGCGTGTCCGACCTGCGCAGCTCGGGCCTGAAGAAGGTCCGGCAAGGCCATACCTCGATCGAGGAAGTCCTCGGCGTGACGAACGAATGAACCGGAGCTAGAGATGGCCACCCCCGCGTTGAGGACCACGAACCGCGCCACGCCCGTCAAGGAAGTCACCTTCCAGTGGGAAGGTCGCGACCGGGCCGGCAAGACCATCCGCGGCGAGATGCGTGCCGGCGGCGAGGCGGTGGTGGCCACGACGCTGCGCCGCCAGGGCATCGCCGTCGTCAAGGTGCGCAAGCAGCGCTACAAGCGCGGCAAGGCGATCACCGACCGCGACATCACCATGTTCACGCGTCAGCTCGCGACCATGATGAAGGCGGGCGTGCCGCTGCTGCAGGCCTTCGACATCGTTGCCAAGGGCACCGACAACCAGTCGGTCGCCAAGCTCTTCATCGACATCAAGGGCGACGTCGAGACGGGCACGTCGCTGTCGCAGGCGTTCCGCAAGTACCCGCTCTACTTCGACCAGCTCTTCTGCAACCTGGTCGATGCGGGCGAGCAGGCCGGTATCCTGGACGACCTGCTCGATCGGCTGGCGATGTACAAGGAGAAGATGCAGGCGATCAAGGGCAAGATCAAGTCCGCGCTCTTCTACCCGATCTCCGTGCTCGCCGTCGCCGCCATCGTCGTCGTCGTGATCATGCTGTTCGTGATCCCGGCCTTCAAGGACGTGTTCTCGAACTTCGGCGCAGAGCTGCCCACGCCGACGCTGATCGTCATCGCGATGTCGGACTTCTTCGTGGCCAACTGGTACATCATCTTCGGTGTCCTGTTCGGCGTCTTCTACTTCCTGAAGCAGGCCTGGAAGCGATCTCCCGCGCTCCAGATGGCGATGGACCGTCTGCTGCTCAAGCTGCCGGTCTTCGGCGAGGTGATCCGCAAGGCGACGATCGCGCGCTGGCTGCGCACGCTGTCGACCATGTTCGCGGCCGGCGTGCCGCTGGTCGAGGCGCTGGACTCGGTGGGCGGCGCCGCCGGCAACATCGTGTACCTGCAGGCGACCAAGAAGATCCAGCAGGAGGTGTCCACCGGCACCGGCCTGACGGTGTCGATGCAGAACGCCAAGGTCTTCCCGAACATGGTGCTGCAGATGGCCGCCATCGGCGAGGAGTCGGGCGCACTCGACTCGATGCTGGGCAAGTCGGCCGACATCTACGAGCGCGAGGTCGACGACGCGGTCGACGCGCTGTCCTCGCTGATGGAGCCGATGATCATGGTCGTGCTGGGCACCGTGATCGGCGGGCTGGTCGTCGCGATGTACCTGCCGATCTTCAAGATGGGCCAGGTGGTCTGATCGGTTTCGCGGCGCCGACGGTCACGCGCCTCAGCGCCGCGTCCGCAGCCGCTCGACGAACTGCCTGACCCCGGGGTCGCCGGGGCTCAGTGCCTGCAGCGTGTCGCCCCACTTGATCGCCTCGTCCCAGCGCCCGTCCTGGGCGTGCAGGACGGCGAGCGCGTAGGCCGACTGCGGATCGGCGGGGTCGAGCCGCTGCGCCTGCAGCAGCGAGGCCTCGGCGGCCTTGCGCTGGCCGCCCTGCTGCAGCGCGAGCCCGAGGTTGTAGTGGACCTTGGCCCGCTCGGGCAGCAGGCGCGCGGCCTGCTGCAGCGCGCGGGTCGCATCGGGCAGGCGCTGCGCCTCGGCGAGCAGCAGGCCGAGCGAGTACTGCAGCTCGCCCAGCTCGGGCATCCGTGCCAGCCCCTCGCGCAGCACCCGCTCGGCGTCCGCGTTGCGGCCGGCCGCGTTGTACATCTGCGAGAGGTTCGCGCGCGCCGGCGTGAAGTCGGGGTCGATGCGCAGCGCGGCGAGGTAGTGGCGCTCGGCCTCGTCGAGCCGCCCGCCGTTCTGGTGGACGACGGCGAGGTTCAGCCGCGCGCCCGGCATGTCGAGCGACACCGACTGCGCCGCGACGTATTCGGCGAGCGAGGTCTCGAAGGCGGGGCGCAGCGCCGCATCGAGCCGTTCGCGCGGCAACGAGGACAGGGCCCGCGCAGCGGCGACCCGCACGGCGCGGACCGGGTCGCCGAGCAGCGGCCCGAGGCCGTTGACGCGCGCAGCCGGCGGCAGCGCCTCGAGGCTGTCGGCGGCTGCGGCCCGGACCTCGGGGTCGGGATCGCGGGTCGCCTCGACGCGGATCGCGTCGCCGGTGCGGGGTTCGCCACGCAGCAGGTCGAGCGCGGTCGCGCGCACGAGCCCGGGCTGGGCGCGGTCGGCCGCGATGCGTGCGACCGCCTCCGCGGACCCGGGCCGCCCGGCCCGTGCGGCCGAGAAGGCCTCGCCCCAGTGCGGCTCCTGCCGACGGTTCGGCCCGTACCATGCGGCGACGCGATCGGCCGCCCACTGCGCGGACCGGTCGGTATGGCACTGGGTGCAGGCGTTCGGCGTGCCGAGCTTCACCGACAGGTCGGGGCGGGGCACACGCAGGCTGTGGTCGGGCCGCGCCTGGATCTGCATGTAGACCTTGGGCGGCATGTGACAGGCCGCGCACTGCGCGCCGCTCGAGCCAGAGGCATGGAAGTGGTGGGCGGGGCTGTCGTAGCTGCCGGCCGCCTTCGGGAACGCGGCGTTGGGCACGGCGGCGTTCACGGCCGGCGCGTGGCACTGCGTGCAGACCGCGTTGCCTTCGGCCTTCGTCTTTCCGGTGTGCGCGTCATGGCAGTGCGTGCAGCCCACGCCCGCCTGGTACATCCGGCTCTGGCGGTACGAGCCGTCGACGAAGACCTCGTCGTTCTGCTGGCCGTCGACGTGGTAGAGGGGCGGTGCGAGCAGTGCCGGCAGGTAGTGGTCGAGCCGCGGCTGACCGGGCACCGGCGTCGCGGTCAGCTCGGCCCGACGCGAGTGGCAGGCCGCGCAGACCTCGACCTGGCCCTTGCCGCCGGCGGCCGCGAAGTCGACCGCCAGACCGAGCCGCTCGCCCGGCGTGGCCGGCACGGGCTTGCCCTCGGCCTTGGCACGCGCCCAGCCGACGTGCCGGCTGCCCGGGCCATGGCACGACTGGCACGAGACGTTCGGCTCCGTCCACGTCGAGGCGAAGGTGTCGGTCTTCTCGTCGTAGCGCTTCTCGAAGCCGGTCACGTGGCAGGACAGGCACATCGTGTTGGCGGTCTGGTAGCGGCCGGTCCAGTGGAGCACGTCGCCGGCCGGCGCCTTCTCGTCGGGCAGCAGGTGGAACCAGCGGCGCTTCGGCACGTCCCAGGCGACCTGCAGCGGCTGCAGCCGGCCGCCGGGCATCGGCACGAGGTACTGCTGCAGCGGCGCATAGCCGAAGGTGTATGCGACGTCGAACTCGCCCGGCTTGCCGTCGGGGCCGTCGGTGCGCACGACGAAACGATCGTCGCGCTTGCCGAAGCGGGTGGTGGCGCCACGATGGCGGAACGTGGTGCCGTCGAAGTCGGCGCGCACGTTCGCGGCGTCCGCGGGGGCCATCGCGTTCGCATGGTGCGAGCCGCGCCAGGCGCGTGCCGCGTCCGCGTGGCAGCCGACGCAGCTCGCGTTGTCGACGTAGTCGGCCGGCGGGCGCGGCACGGCGACGGCGCCGGGCGCAGCGGCCGGCGCCGAATCGGCCGACACGGGCACGGGCGGCGCGGCGCGCAGCATCCAGGCGGCGACACCGGCCGCGAGCAGCACGGCGAGGGCGGCACCGAGCGCGAACGCGCGCGATCGGCGCGGCGCCGGGCTCTCAGCAGCGGCCGGGGCAGCCGCGGCGGACGCCGCGGTCTGGGCGAGCGCCGATGTCCGGGCGGGCGCGGCGGCGGGCGGCGGGGCGGCGGGACGCCGTGATCGGGCGGGCGGCTTCTTCGGCACGGGTCGGTCGGGCGGGCGGGCGTGGCAAACCGAGGCGCAGTGTGGACCATCCCGCCGGACGCGGCCAGCCCGCGGGGCCCTGGGTCGCGCCGGTTGCCCCGAGGGGCAGCGTCCCTGCCCCAAAAGCAGGTCGCGCCCACCGCCGCGCTTGGATACCCTAGCGGGACGAGGATCTGATGGACATCGAGGCGCCCCTCATCGTGGTGGTCGACGACGACGCGAGCATGAGCCAGGCGCTGCACAGGCTCCTGACCGTGGCGGGCTTTCGCGCACGCACGTACGGCAGCGTCGAGGCCCTCGCCGCCGTCGACGGCGATCGGGCGGCGGACTGCCTGGTGCTCGACCTGCACCTGGGCGGCCAGGGCGGCGCGAGCTGGTATGCGTCGCTGCCCGCGTCCCGCCCGCCGGCGGTGTTCATCAGCGCGCGCCACGACCCGCTCTCGCGGCGCACCGCGCTGCAGGCAGGCGGGCACGCGTTCATCCCCAAGCCGTTCGACGGCACGCACTTCCTCGACTCGATCGCCCGCGCGATCGACGGCCGCGGCCCCCGCACCGCGGCCCCCTGATCACACGACCCCACGCTTCCAGGAGGACTCCCCCATCATGATTCGATTCAGGCAACTCGCCGGGCTGATCGTCGCAGCCGCGACGGCGCTGACGCTCGGCCTCGCGAGCACGACCGCGACCGCCCAGGCACCCGGGGCGCGCAAGCCCAACGTGCTGGTGATCTGGGGCGACGACATCGGCCAGTTCAACATCAGCGCCTACAACAACGGGATGATGGGCTACCGCACGCCCAACATCGACCGCATCGGCAAGGAAGGCGCGCTGTTCACCGACTGGTACGGCCAGCAGAGCTGCACCGCCGGCCGGGCCGCCTTCGTGACCGGTCAGTCGCCGA
>JAIYAG010000288.1 GCA_027489195.1 Burkholderiales bacterium
CCCTCGGCAGGCGGCGGAGGGGCCGCGGCCGCGGCGGACTTGCCGCTGCCGCCCTTCGAGGCGGCCGGCGCGGTGGCCGCCGCCGGCGCCGCAGCCGCCGGCGCGTCGAACAGCGCGTCGAGCTGCTTCGGGTCCACCCGCGTCATCAGGTGCTGGTAGGCCTCCAGGCGGTGGCCTTCGGGCAGCGGCTCGGCGAGCGAGGCCCAGTCGAGCGACGGCAGGTTCATGAACGCCTGCACGCGCCCGGCCATCGCCGGCAGGACCGGCGCGAGCAGCAGCACCAGGTCGCGGAAGGCGCGCAGCGCCGTCGAGCAGCAGCGGTGCAGCTCGGCCGCGCGTGCCGGGTCCTTCGCCAGGTCCCAGGGCTTCTCGGCGTCGACGAACTGGTTCACCGCATCGGCGAACTGCATGATCTCGCGCAGCGCCTTGCCGTACTCGCGCTGCTGGTACAGCGCGGCCACCGCCTCGGGGCCGGCCCACGGGCGGGCGAAGCCCTCGTGCGCGCGGTGATCGATCGCGGCGAGGCGCCCGTCGAAGCGCTTGGCGAGGAAGCCGGCGCAGCGGCTCGCGATGTTGACCAGCTTGCCGACCAGGTCCGAGTTCACCCGCGCGACGAAGTCCTCGGGGTTGAAGTCGATGTCCTCGACGCGGGCGTTGAGCTTGGCCGCGAGGTAGTACCTCAGCCACTCCGGATTCATGCCCAGCTCGAGGTAGCGCAGCGGCGACAGCCCGGTGCCGCGCGACTTGCTCATCTTCTCGCCCGACACGGTGATGAAGCCGTGCACGTTCACGCGGTCGGGGACCTTGTAGCCGGCGAACTTCAGCATCGCCGGCCAGAACAGCGTGTGGAAGTAGATGATGTCCTTGCCGATGAAGTGCACCTGCTCGACATCGGCGTCGGGCGCGACGAAGGATGCGAAGTCCAGGCCGCGCTTGGCGCAGTTCGCCTTGAGCGAGGCGAGGTAGCCGACCGGGGCATCGAGCCACACGTAGAAGTACTTGCCGGGTGCGTCCGGGATCTGGATGCCGAAGTAGGGCTCGTCGCGCGAGATGTCCCAGTCGGCGAGCCCGCCGGTCTTCGTGCCGTCCTCGGCGATCGAGCCCTCGAGCCACTCGCGTGCCTTGTTGGCCACCTCGGGCTGCAGCCGGCCCTCGAGGGCCCAGCCCTTGAGGAACTCGACGCAGCGGGGATCCGACAGCGAGAAGAAGTAGTGCTCGGACTGGCGCAGCACCGGCGTGGCGCCGGTGATCGTCGAGTACGGGTTGATCAGGTCGGTGGGCGCGTAGACCGCGCCGCAGACCTCGCAGGAGTCGCCGTACTGGTCCTTCTCGCCGCACTTCGGACATTGGCCCTTGATGTAGCGGTCGGGCAGGAACATGCCCTTGACCGGGTCGTAGAACTGCTCGATGGTCCGTGTCGAGATCAGCCCCGCGGCGCGCAGCTTGCGGTAGATGTCCTGCGAGAGCTCGACGTTCTCGGGCGAGTCGGTCGAGTGCCAGTGATCGAAGGAGACGTGGAAGCCGTCGAGGTATTGCGGGCGCTCGGCGGCGATCCGTGCCACCAGCTGCTGCGGCGTGATCCCCTCGGACTCGGCCTTGAGCATGATCGGCGCGCCGTGCGCGTCGTCGGCGCAGACGAAGTGCACCTCGTTGCCCTGCATCCGCTGGAACCGCACCCAGATGTCGGCCTGGATGTACTCCATGATGTGGCCGATGTGGAACGATCCGTTGGCGTAGGGCAGGGCGGTGGTGACGAAGAGGCGCCGGGGCATGGAGGTCTCGCGGGGCCGGGCGTTGCCGGCGAAAACCCCGAGTTTAGCGCGGCGGGACGTCGTGTCCGCCGCCCGCCGAGCTGGGCCGCACGGGGCGGCCGCGGCGCCCGGCGGGGCATTGCATTTCGGATAGACTGCGTCCCCGGTCCGTGGCGGCTGCCGCGACCGTCCCCCTGCAGCGATCCTGGAGTGATCATGGCCGTCACGGTCGAGCAAGTGAGCGCGGCGCTGGCCGGCGTCGTCGATCCGAACACCGGGCGCGACCTCGTCGCGTCGAAATCGGCGCGCAACCTGCGCGTCGACGGCGGCCACGTCAGCGTCGACATCGAGCTCGGCTACCCGGCCCGGAGCCAGATCGACCCGATCCGCCGCGCGGCGGTCGACGTGATCCGCGCGCTGCCCGGCGTCGAGAACGTCAGCGCCAACGTCTTCCAGAAGATCGTCGCGCATTCGGCGCAGCGCGGCGTGAAGCTGCTGCCCGGCGTGAAGAACATCATCGCGGTGGCCTCGGGCAAGGGCGGAGTCGGCAAGAGCACCACCGCCGTCAACCTGGCGCTGGCGCTGGCTGCCGAGGGCGCGCAGGTCGGCATGCTCGACGCCGACATCTACGGGCCTTCGCAGCCGCAGATGCTCGGCATCTCGGGCAAGCCCGAGAGCGTCGACGGCAAGACGCTCGAGCCGATGGAAGGCCACGGCATCCAGGCCAGCTCGATCGGCTTCCTGATCGACAGCGACACGCCGATGGTCTGGCGCGGCCCGATGGTGACCCAGGCCCTCGAGCAGCTGCTGCGCGAGACCAACTGGCGCGACCTCGACTACCTGATCGTCGACATGCCGCCCGGCACCGGCGACATCCACCTGACGCTGTCGCAGAAGATCCCGGTGACGGGCGCGGTGATCGTCACCACGCCCCAGGACATCGCGCTGCTCGACGCCCGCAAGGGCCTGAAGATGTTCGAGAAGGTGGGCATCCCGATCCTCGGCATCGTCGAGAACATGGCGATCCACGTCTGCACGAACTGCGGCCACGCCGAGCACATCTTCGGCGCCGGCGGCGGCGAGCGGATGGCGAAGGACTACGACGTCGAGTACCTCGGCGGGCTGCCGCTGGACATCCGGATCCGCGAGCAGACCGACTCGGGCAACCCGACGGTCGTCGCCGAGCCGGACGGCGAGATCGCGCGGGCGTACAAGACGATCGCGCGCCGCGTCGCGGTGAAGATCGCCGAGCGCGCCAAGGACATGTCGCTCAAGATGCCGGCGATCGTGGTCCAGAACACCTGATCCCACTGCGGATCGGCCCGGGGAGCGGGCTTGCGGGCGCTATATCCGGTGGGATATAACAGACAGGCCCGCTTCCTCCCTGCCCCCGCCTCCGTCCTCCGGTACCCCGGTCCGCCCCCCGAGATGCGCCCGCCTGCTGCCTGGTTCCGCCGCATCCGGTCCGTTTCGGGGGCGGTCGCGCGAGCGCTGCCGATCGTGCTCGCGCTGGGCTCGGGACCGGCGCTCGCCGACCCGGTGGTGTTCGCCGCGGCGAGCCTCAAGGAGGCGCTCGACGCGGCCTCCGCCGCCTGGGCCGCACAGTCGGGCGGGCGCGCCTCGATCTCGTACGCGGCCTCGTCCGCGCTGGCGCGCCAGATCGACCAGGGGGCGCCGGCCGATGTCTTCGTGTCCGCCGACGGGACCTGGACGGCGTGGCTGGAGGGGCGCGGCCGGTTGCGCGCCGGCTCGGTGGCGCCGCTGCTGACCAACCGGCTCGTGCTCGTCGCGCCCGCAGCCGGCCCGGTGCCGGTGCTGCGGCTCGCGCCCGGCGTGCCGCTGGCGAGCGCGCTGGGCGCCGATGGCCGGCTCGCCGTCGGCGACGTTGCGGCCGTGCCCGCCGGACGCTACGCACGGGCGGCGCTGGAGTCGATCGGCGCCTGGCCGTCGGTGTCCGCACGCCTCGCGCAGTCCGAGAACGTGCGCGTCGCGCTGACGCTGGTCGCCCGCGGCGAGGCGCCGCTGGGCATCGTCTACGCGACCGACGCGCGCGCCGAGCCGAAGGTCCGGGTCGTCGACACCTTCCCCGAGTCCTCCCATCCGCCGATCGTCTACCCGATCGCGATCGTGGCCGGCACACGCTCGCCGCGCGCGCAGGGCTACGTCGACTTCCTGCGCTCGCCGGCCGGCCTGGCGGTGTTCGCGGCGCACGGCTTCGGCCCGGCGCCGCGCTGAGTCCGGACGCCGCATGCTCGACCTGTCCCCGGACGACTGGGTCGCGCTGCGCCTGAGCGTGAAGGTCGCGCTGGTCGCCACGCTCGGTGCGCTGCCGCTGGCCATCGCGGTGGCGACGCTGCTGGCGCGGGCCCGCTTCCCGGGCAAGACCCTCGTCGATGCGCTGGTGCACCTGCCGCTGGTGATGCCGCCGGTGGTCACCGGCTACCTGCTGCTGCTGGCGTTCGGTCGGCGCGGTCCGGTCGGCGAATGGCTCGAGTCCACGTTCGGGCTGGTGCTGTCCTTCCGCTGGACGGGCGCGGCGCTCGCCTGTGCGGTGATGGGCTTCCCGCTGATGGTCCGCGCGATCCGGCTGTCGATCGAGGCGGTGGACGTGCGACTCGCCGCGGCCGCGGCCACCCTCGGCGCGCCGCCCCTGTGGTCGTACGCGACGGTCACGCTGCCGCTCGCGCTGCCCGGCGTGCTGGCAGG
>JAIYAG010000144.1 GCA_027489195.1 Burkholderiales bacterium
CGCGACGCGCCCGGCTGCTGCTGGCGCTGCATCCGGCGATCGCCCAGGACGCCTGGCCGACCGACTTCCTGCCCGAACCGGTGGTGGACTGGATCGCACGGCTGGCAGCGCTTCCGCCCGGGGCGAGCTTCGCGCAGCTCGTGGAGTCCCTGCGGGAATCGGATCCCGAGCTGTCGGCGGCGCTCCAGACCGAGGCTGCGCAGGATCGCGGGCTGCTGGCCGAGCTCGAGCCGGAGCAGGCGCGGCGGGAGTTCGAGGGCGCGCTGGCCCGGATGCGGGACCTTCGGATCAAGGAAGAGGTCGATCGGCTGGCCGAGGGCGGCCTGGTCGACGAAACGCAGCGCGCGCGCTATGCCGAACTCCAGGCGCTCCGAAAAGCCCTTACGTCCCCCGAAGGGACTTGATAGAATAAAAGGTTTTCCCGATTCACATATCGAGGACCGGTTGTGAGCAAAGCCAGCACGAGACCCAAGCGCCCCGCTGCCACGATTGCGACTGCCCGCAAGCCGGCCTCGAAAGCCGGTTCCAAGGCCATGCCGAAGACCGGTTCCAAGTCCGCCCCGAAGGCGGCACCAAAGGTTGCCGCCAAGGGTGCAGTCAAGGCTGCAGTCAAGGTTGCAACCGAGGCCCCGCCGAAAGCTGCGCCGAAGACCGCGGGCGCGACCCGGGTCGGCGCCGCCAAGGCTGCCGGCGCCGCCGCGAAGCCGGGCCGCTCCACCGGGAAGCTGACGGTCAAGGCCGTGGCGCCGCGGAGCGCGGCCAAGGCCGCATCGCCGATGGCGGCCACCAAGGCCACGTCGGGCAGCACGTCGTCGTCCAAGTCCTCGAATGCAACCAAGGCGCCGGTGCAGGCCGCCGCGTCCGCTCGCTCTCCCTCCAAGACCGGCGCGTCGTCGAAGCCGACCGCCAGGGTCGCCGCGCCGGCGACGAAGGTCCCTGCCAAGCCCGCGGCCACCGCGGCCACCGCGGTGAAGGCCCCGGCTGCCAAGCCCGCCGCCCGACCCGTCGCCCGCCCTGCCGCCAAGCCGGCAGCGCGGTCGGAGGCCAAGGCGCCCGAAGCCCGTCCGACCGCACGTGCGGTCGGCAAGCCCCAAGAGAAGGTTCAGGACAAGGTGCAGCACAAGGTTCCCGAGAAGCTCCCGCAGGTCGCGCCCGCCGCCGGCGGCAAGACCAAGTCCGCCGTGGCCAAGCCGGCCGCCAAGGCCCCGGCGAAGGCCGCAGAATCCGTCACCGAACCGGTGACTCAGAAGACCGCCGACAGCGCCGTCCCGTCCGCCGAGGCCAAGGCCACCGCGACGAAGGCGCCCGCCAAGGCCGCCAAGGGCACGGCCGCGCCGGCCGCCAAGGTGGCCAAGCCCGCCAAGCCCGCCAAGGCCAAGGCACCGGCCGGCAAGGGTCCGGCCAAGGGCAAGGCCCTGCCTGTCGGTGACGACGGCGACCTGGACCTGGGCGGCGACGTCGAGGACACGCTCGAGGAGGTCGACGGCGACGGCGGCGAGATCATCGAGGAGCCGCCCGCACCGCCGCCGCCCAAGGTCAAGGCGCGCGACAAGCGGGCCAAGGAAAAGGCGCTGATCAAGGAGGCCCTGTCGTACAACCAGGGCACCTCCGAGGAAGAGCTCGAGGCCAAGCTCAACAAGCTCAAGCTGCTGATCAAGCTCGGCAAGGAGCGCGGCTTCCTCACGTACGCCGAGATCAACGACCACCTCCCCGAGGACCTGGTCGATGCCGAGGCGATCGACTCGATCATCACCACGTTCAGCGACATGGGGATCACCGTCTACGAGCGGGCCCCCGACGCCGAGACGCTGCTGATCAACGACAACACCCCGGTGGTGAACTCGGACGAGGATGCCGAGGAGCAGGCCGAGGCCGCGCTGTCGACGGTCGACTCCGAGTTCGGTCGCACGACCGACCCGGTGCGCATGTACATGCGCGAGATGGGCTCGGTCGAGCTGCTCACGCGCGAGGGCGAGATCGAGATCGCCAAGCGGATCGAGGACGGCCTCAAGCACATGGTGATGGCGATCTCGGCCTGCCCGACGACCATCGCCGAAGTGCTCGCCGCCGCCACCAAGATCCGCGCCGAGCAGATGCGCATCGACGAGGTGGTCGACGGCCTGGTGGACCCGAACGCGGTCGAGGACTTCTCGCCGCCGCAGCCGGCCGCCGCCGCGGCCGCCGCGGACTTCGAGGACGACGAGGAGGCCGCCGACGAGGCGACCAACGCCAATGCCGCGAAGCTTGCCGAGCTCAGGCGCGCCGCCCTCGAGAAGTTCGAGCACATCGAGAGCTGGTTCGACAAGATGCGCGTGGCCTACGAGAAGGATGGCTACAAGTCCAAGTCGTACGTCAAGGCGCAGACCGAGCTGCAGAACATGCTCATGACCATCCGCTTCACCGCGAAGATGGTCGAGCGGCTGTGCGACACGCTGCGCAGCCAGGTCGAGCAGGTCCGCACCTTCGAGCGCGCGATCGCCGAGATCTGCGTGCACAAGGTCGGCATGCCGCGCGAGCACTTCATCCGCTCGTTCCCCGGCAACGAGACCAACCTGCGCTGGGTCGAGAAGGAGGCGGACGCACATGTCGCCTACGTCGAGACGCTGCGCCGGAGCATCCCGGCCGTCCAGGACCTGCAGCAGAAGCTGATCGACCTGCAGGCGCGCGTCGTGCTGCCGCTCTCCGACCTCAAGGAGATCAACAAGCAGATGGCGATGGGCGAGGCCAAGGCACGCAAGGCCAAGCGCGAGATGACCGAGGCCAACCTGCGCCTGGTGATCTCCATCGCCAAGAAGTACACCAACCGCGGCCTGCAGTTCCTCGACCTGATCCAGGAAGGCAACATCGGCCTGATGAAGGCGGTGGACAAGTTCGAGTACCGCCGCGGCTACAAGTTCTCGACCTACGCCACCTGGTGGATCCGGCAGGCGATCA
>JAIYAG010000151.1 GCA_027489195.1 Burkholderiales bacterium
CGCAGCGTCGCGCGCTGCGCCGACTGTGAGCCCATCGCTGCAGCGATCGCATCGGCCAGGGCGACCACCGCGCGCGACTGGTCGGTCAGCCAGGGCAACTTCAGGTCGATGACATGGCCGATCAGCCCCATGCCAACACGAGAAGGGGCCTGCGGGTCGTCTTCGGCCTCCCAGGCCTTGGGCGAATGGGCGAGCGCCGCGAGCCAGATGGCGGCGTACACATCGGCACAGTCCACCATGGGCGCCGGGTAGACCACGCCGGCCCGTTGACGCAGCATCTGCAGCGCGCGCGCCAGGCCATGGGTGCGCGAGAGGACCTCCAGTTCGCTGCACATCGAGACGACCATCGCGCTGGCGGGGATCGCCGGGCCTGCGTAGCCGTTCGGGCGACCGCTGCCGTCCCAATGCTCGAACACACAGCCCAGCGCAGCGACCACGGCGCCGTCCAGCCCAAGCGACTCGGCCACCAGGCTCGAGACTTCGCAGTGGATCGACGCGCTGAGGGTGGCGTGCGTGGCGATGTCCTGCGGCGGCACCAGCAGCGTGATCTTGTCGAACTGCAGCGCCAGCATGGCTGCGCGTCCGGTGACGTCATCGCTGAGGGTCGCCGCGATGTCGGGCGCGTTGGCGGTGCAGCCCGACCAGCGCAGCAGCGCGACCTGCCGCACCTGCGCCACCGCGATGTCATCCCAACCGAGTTGGCGCGCCAGTGCCGCGGACAGGTCGGCCACCCGCATGGAGTGGTCGATGGGCTGACCCATGCTGAGGTCGCCCATGACCGCGAGTACCGCCAGCGCGTCGTTACGGTCGATGAAGTCGTCGGTGTCCGGCATGGGGCGCGCAGTGTCGGTGGTGGGAAGGGGCCGCGGGTGCCATCGGATACCTGTCCGATGGCGCCGCAACGGGCACCGGCCAAGAATGCAGCACGTTCATCACCGGGAAGCAAGCATGTCGAACCCAGCGTCTTCCAAGCCTCCGATCGTCTTCGTGCACGGCCTGTGGCTGCACGCCGAGTCCTGGCACCGCTGGGTCGACTTCTTTCGTCAGCAGGGCTACGACGCGCGCGCGGCCAGCTGGCCCGGCGACGCAGCCACCACCGAGGAAACGCGCCGCAATCCGGTCGCCCTTGCCGGGCACGGGGTGACCGAGATCGCCGACCACATCGCACGCCAGCTGCAGGCCATCGATCGACCGGCCGTCCTGATCGGCCATTCCTTCGGTGGACTGCTGGTGCAGAACCTGCTCGGCCGCAAGCTCGCGGCCGCCGCCATCGCCATCGACCCCGCCCCGATCAAGGGCGTGATGGAGCTGCCGCTCTCGGCGTTGAAGTCGGTCTTTCCGGTCCTGGGCAATCCGCTCAACTACGGGCGTGCAGTACCGCTCACCGAGGCTCAGTTCCGGTTCGGTTTCGCCAACGCGGTACCTGCGGCCGAGGCCAGGGCGCTGTATGAACGGTACGCCATGCCGGCGCCGGGGCGCCCGCTGTTCCAGGCGGCAACGGCGACGTTCAATCCCCGTGCCGCAACCCGGGTGAACGTGGACAACGCCGACCGCGGGCCGCTTCTGCTGGTGGCGGGCGGGTCGGACAACACCGTACCCCCCGTGCTGGTGAAGAGCACGCTCGCGCGCTACGCCAAGTCACAGGCTGTCACGGAGTACAAGGAATTCGCCGGGCGCGGCCACTCGCTGGTCATCGACAGCGGCTGGCAGGAGCTGGCCGAGTACTGCCTGGCATGGCTGAAGTCCAGGCAGCTCTGATCCGGAGCGACCGGTCCGCCGTCGTCAGTGATACGGAAGCCTCGTTGGGCGTCTTCAGGGCAGCCGCATCGCCTGCGCCAGGTGCGTGTACACGATCGACACCCGTCGCAGGTGACGCGCCTCGGGATGCATCAGCACCCACAGGTCCGTCTCGGCGTCGTCCAGGGGTTCGGTCAGCGCGCGCAGGCCCGGATGTTCGGCCGCCAGGAACAGCGGCAGCACGCCGACGGCCGAGCCCTGCAGCACGCACTGCATGACGCTCAGGAGGCTGCCCACGCGAAAGCGTGGCTGCACCTTCGGGAAGTGGCGCCTGCGCCAGAGCACCGACGGGTGGTCGGGCAGGGCATCGTCGGGCGCCACCCACGCCGGCTGGCGCGCGTGGACATCGTCCAGATGCCTGATCCGGCTCTTCCTGGCCGCGTACAGCGCGACCCGGATGGGGCCGATGCGCTTGCCGACCAGGTGTGGCGGAGGCTTCTTGGTGGCACGCACGGCGATGTCGGCATCGCGTCGCGACAGGCTGGCCAGTTCGTTCGCGGTATGCAGGTCGAAGGCGAGCAGCGGATGCGCGTCGGCCAGCGCGCGCAAGGCGGGCATCACCACGCCGTGCAGGACCGCATCGGTGGTGCTGATGCGTACGGTTCCGCTGGCCTGCGCAGGTGAGCGCACGGTCGCTTCGCGTGCCGATTCGAGCGCGGCCTCCATCCGCTCGGCATGCTCGGCCAGCGCGAGGGCCAGTTCATTGGGCGCGTAGCCGGAGCGACCGCGTTCGAACAGGGTCTGTCCGAGTCCGCGTTCGACGCGCTGGAGCGTCCGGAACACCGTGGAACCATCGACGCCCAGTCGTTCACCCGCCGCCGCCAGCGTGTTGCCGCGTACAAGGGCCAGCACGGTCTCGAGATCGGCCGGGGTCACACGGTATTGCGTCGATGCAATCACGGTTTGCTCCGATGTCTATGTTCACTGCATCGGCGCAATCCTACAGTGGCGTCCTCGAAGCCGTGATGGAGGTACGGGACATGACAGACGAACGACGCGGCCACCGGTCGCTTTCCGGCCGGACCGATGCGGGGCCGGCCGACCCTGAGACTGCGGACGCGCATGGGCGACCGACCACCGACCTCGGTGTGGAACGGGTGACGACGCCCGCGACGCACCTGGTGCTCGTCAGTCATGCGCTGTGCCCCTACGTGCAGCGCGCGGCCATCGTGCTGGCGGAGAAGGGCGTGCCCTTCGAGCGCCGCGAGGTGGACTTGGCGCACAAGCCCGATTGGTTCATGAAGCTCTCGCCGCTGGGCAAGACGCCGGTGCTGACGGTCGACGGCGAGGCGATCTTCGAGTCCGCGGTGATCTGCGAGTACCTGGAGGACACGCACGGACCGGCGCTGCATCCGGCCGATCCGCTGCGCCGCGCCCGGCACCGCGCGTGGATGGAGTTCGGCTCGGCGCTGCTGAACACGATCGGGGCGTTCTACGGCGCACCGGACGAGGCCGCGCTGCACGCCAGGGCCGGCGACCTGCGCGCACGCTTCGAGCAGCTCGAGGCCGTGCTGGGCGAAGGGCCCTTCTTCTCGGGCGCGCGGTTCTGCATGGTCGACGCGGTGTTCGGCCCGGTGTTCCGGTACTTCGATCTCTTCGATCGGATCGATGACTTCGGCTTCTGGAGCGGCCTGCCCAGGCTGCAGGCCTGGCGTGCGGCGCTCCGGTCACGGCCGTCGGTGGTCGGCGCGGTCCGCCCGGAGTACCTCGCCCTGCTCGAGGAGTTCGTCGTCGGACGGCGGTCGGCCTTGTCGGGGCGCGTGCTGGCGCGGCGCGGTCGGGCGTCTGCGTAGGAAGGCAGCGTCTGCTTGGTTGCCGTCGCTTCCGGTCGCCCGGCCCGCCCCTTCTCAGCGGCTCAACAAACCCGCAGCACCTCGAACTCCTGTCGCATTCGAGCGACCTGTATCGATACCTGATCACCCTCGAACTTGCCCAACAGGGCCCGGCCCAACGGGGCGTCACTGCTGATGACCTGAACGAGCTGGGCGCCGCTGACCAGTTTCATGCTGCCCCCGTCCGGCCCGAGAAAGAGGTGCTGCTGCGTCCCGTCGAGATCGACCAGGCAGACCAGCGCGCCGAGCTGTATGCCGGTGCGAGCATCGTAGGGGCTGGGACGGAACTCGCG
>JAIYAG010000326.1 GCA_027489195.1 Burkholderiales bacterium
CCAGCCCGGCGTGCAGCCCGACGCCGCACTGGCCTACGACGCCACCGACGCGCATGCCGGCAAGGCCCCCGGCATCGTGGCCGCCGGCTACACCTACAACAAGACCAACGACCGCATCACCACCAACTACGCGCTCGATGGCGCCGCCGGCACGCTGGTGGTCCAGGGCAGCAAGGAAGGCGTGGTGCCCGTGGTTTCACCCAACACCGGGCGGTTGACGACGGTGGGCAGCCTAGGCATCGGCAGCTTTGCGCATGCCACGCTGGACATCTCCGACTTGTCGCCGGCGGCCTACAGCGCCGTGCGCGCCCGGGGCGAACAGCGCACGCGCTGGCTTGCCATCGACTTGGCCAGCGGCAAGGCACGCTTCATCGGCACCGTGGGTGGCGGCCTGAGCCTGGCGGGCGCGGCCATCGAGCCCTGAGGGCCCGGGCGCCACGCCCCGCTAAGCCGCCAGGAAGCGCAGCGAAGCCGCCGGGCTGCCCCAGCGCTCCGCAGGCGACGGCACCTGGATCTGCACGCGCACGCCCAGCGGCAAGGGCCGGTTGGGTGCGCCGTGCCCTGCCGGCCAGCCGCCCAGCACCGGCTTGCCCAGGCCGCCCAGCATCTGCTGCAGCACCACCGCAGGCGATGCGCGTTCGGTGAAGCTCCCGAGCACGAAGCCGCCCACGGCCTGGAGCACGCCGGCCAGCCGCAGCTGCGTCAGCAGGCGGTCCACGCGGTAGGGCTCTTCGTTGATGTCTTCCAGCAGCAGGATGGCGCCTTCCGCCGCCCAGGCCCAGGGCGTGCCCAGAAGCGCTGCTACCAGGCTCAGGTTGCCGCCCATCAGGCGTCCTTCGGCCTGGCCGGCCACCTGCAGTGCCCCCGGGGCCAGCGGTGGCGCCCAGGCCTCGCCGGCGCGCACGCCGTGGCGCAGCAGTTCGAAGAGCGCGTCGCGGTCAGCGGCGTAGGCCGGGCTGGCTGCAGCGTCCGCATCGGCGCGCAGCAGGTCGGAAGCGGGCATGGGCGCGTGCAGGCTGGGCAGGCCGTGGCGGCACCACAGCGCATGCAAGGCCGTGACGTCGCTGTAACCGATCAGCAGCTTGGGGTTGCTGCGCAGCAGGGCTACGTCCACGCCGTCCAGCAGCCGCATGCTGCCGTAGCCGCCGCGCAAGGCGTGGATGGCGGCCACGTCGGGGTCGGCCAGCGCGGCGTGCAGGTCCGCCAGCCGTGTGGCGTCGGGGCCCGCCAGGTAGCCGGTGTCGAGCTGGCAGCCCGGGTAGATGCGGCAGCGGTAGCCAGCGGCTCCATAAAGCGCGGGCAGGCGGTCCAGCCGGCCGGGCGCCGGCCCCGCCGGTGCAACGACGGCGATGAGGCTGCCCGCGGGCAGCGGCGCGAAGGCGTAGGTGCTGGCGATGTCTGGAGCGTTCATGCAAGGTCTGCAGAGGGCAGCGCAACCGCCGCTTCGCGGCTCATCATGCCCCACGCAGGCGTAACAGTCTGTACGGCGGCATGCACCGCCGCGCCCAGCGCCGGCAGCGCCCAGCTGGTGGCGCAGGCCGGGCTGGGGGCATAGCGCCTGCCCAGGCTGGTGAGGATGGCCACGATGTAGTGGCAGCCGGCGCCGCGCACGATGCCGGCATCCGATGCGTAGTTGTCCGTGGTGCCGGTCTTGTGGGCGAAGGTGGGCGCGTCCGGCAGGCCCTGCACCCAGCCCGGCTGGCTGCGCAGGCTGCCGCTGGACAGCACTTCGTCCAGCTGCTGGTGTGCCAGCACGGCGCGCAGCGCGTCGCGCGTGGCGGGTTGCAGCAGCGGGGGCGAATCCGGGGGCAGCCAGGGCGCGGCGGGCGCTTCAGCGTCCAGCAGCCACAGCAGCCGGGCGGTGTCCCAGGCCGTCATGTGGATGTGGCCCACGCCGGCGCCGTCGGCATTGCGCTAGCCACCGCGCGCCGTGGTGTCGTGCATCTGCAGCGTGGGCAGGCCGTGGCGGGCAAAGACATCGTTGAGCCCCGGCCCGCGGCCGCCCGACAGCCCCAGAAGGCCCGTGCGGTGCAGCAGCGCCACGCACTCGTCGGTGGCTTCGTTGCTGCTGACGATGATCATGGGCGTCAGCAGCGGTTCGACATCGGCCCAGGCCAGCTGCCCGCGGTCCACCGCCAGGCACAGGCCCACGGCGACCATCAGCTTGAGCAGCGATGCGGGGTAAGGCGCGACGAAGCGTGGCCTGTCGTTGCTGGCGTTGGCCGCCCCAGGCCCAGCGATGGCCCGCCATGGCAGCGCAGCCCAGTCGCTGCCCGGCGCCCAGGCCACGGACTGCCCTTGCGCGTCCTGCAGGTCGGCGTCGAAGCGCACCCCCGCCAGGGCGCCGGCGTCGGGTGCGATGCCGGCCACCCAGCCCTGCGGATGTTCGCGCGAGAACAGCACGTTGGCGGCAACCGCCGATGCAGGCCCCGGCCCAAATGCCACCACCGCCAGGTCGATGCTGGGGTGCGCCTGCACTGCCGCCCCGCCGGCCCAGGCGTCGGGCGTGGTGTGCAGACGCTGCGCCAGCACCGCCCGGCGCAGCGCCTGGGCGAAGGCTTCAGACTGCATCGTCGGCGCGGCCTCGATGGCGTGCCGCGGAAACGCGGCTGCGGCCTGCCCGCCTGGCCAGCGCCCCCACCATCAGCAAGCCGGCCAGCAGCAGGGCGGCGCTGCCGGGTTCGGGCACGGGGCTCAGCACCATGGCGTAGGCGCGCACCTGGCCGTTGAAGACGCCGGTGCCCACGATGGTGCCGTCGTCGCTGATGGCCAGCGCCGATGAACTGGTGTTGGTCGAAAGGTCCCAGCCGCTGCCTGCGGGCAGCAGGTCGGCCAGGCGCCAGGTGGTGCTGCCGTCGTACAGGAAGGGGATGGCGAATGCACTGGAAGCCGTGCCCACCGCCCAGCCCGCCGTGTTGACGCCACGCGCGCTGCCCTGGCTGGTGCCGGCGGGCAGGGGGATCTCGACCATGCCGCCGCCAGCTGTCCAGATGAAGGGCCGGCCCGCACCCTGGTTGAGCATGCTGGAACCCACGACATGGCCGCCGTTGCCCACGTCGAAGGCCAGCGCGCCGTTGGCACCGGCCAGCGCGCCCACGTTCGTCATGCTGCCGGTGGCGATGTTGTAGACCAGGCCCACGTTGACGGCGGCAGCGGCTGGGTCGACGCCGTTGCCCGCCACCCAGCCGGCGTCGTTGATGGCGAAGGCCGTACGCATGAAGCTGCCGTTGGCCGTGGTGGCGGTGATCAGGCTGGCAGCGCCACCGCTGTAGACCACGGGCGCCTCTGCGCTGCCGCCGTTCACCGAACCCACGGCCACGCCGGCAGCG
>JAIYAG010000387.1 GCA_027489195.1 Burkholderiales bacterium
ATCGCGGTGGCCGCCGACCCGGGATGGGCCTGCAGCACCGCGAGCACCCGCCACTCCGACAGGCCGAGCCGGTGGCTGCGCCCGATGCCCTCCTGGAAGGGCCGGGCGGTCAGGTTGACCAGCCGGACCATCGCGAAGAGCAGCGTGCGCTCGTGCGGCGGCGCGTCGCCGCGTGCCGCCGCCGGGGTGCGTGCGCGGGTCACGTCGTCCCTCAGGCCTTGCGGCTGCGGGCGACGGCCTCCTCGAACTTGCTGATCAGCCCCGGGTTGATCTGGGCCTTCCAGCGCGCGTACGGGCGGCGGCAGGCGATCTGCCACTGCTCCATCTCGGCGGGGGTCGGCACTGTCACGTCGACGCCCAGCGCGCGCACCGCCTCGACGTCCTTGGCGTAGACGTCGCGGACCTGGCGCAGGTTCTCCTTCGTCGCGTCGAGCGCGGCCTCGCGGACGATCTTCTGGTCGGCCGGCGACCACGACTGCCAGATCGGGTTGGCGATCGCGATCAGCAGGATGTCGTTCGAGTAGTTCCACTTGGTCACGAACTTCTGGCCGAGCTGGTGGACCTTCAGGCCGAGGAACAGCTCCATCGGGTTCTCCTGGCCGTCGACCGCACCCGAGGCCATCGCGGGCTGCGCGTCGGCCCAGCTCATCGCCGTCGGGTTAGCACCCATGCCGGCCATGATCTCCTGGTACATCGGGCTCGCGACGATCCGCACCTTCAGGCCCTTGAGGTCCTCGGGCTTCTTGATCGGGCGCTTGCTGTTCGACAGCTGGCGGTAGCCGGTCTCGCCGATGGCGAGCGGCTCGGCACCCGACTTTCGGATGATGTCGAAGAAGTCCTTCTGG
Source organism: Burkholderiales bacterium (assembly GCA_027489195.1). Taxonomy (GTDB): domain Bacteria; phylum Pseudomonadota; class Gammaproteobacteria; order Burkholderiales; family Burkholderiaceae_E; genus UBA4615. The sequence continues at coordinate 846 of JAIYAG010000387.1, forward strand.
ACCGCGTCGGACGCCATCACCGCGTCGTAGGCCTTGTGGTCCGGCATCAGGAACGGCAGCGCGAACGCGCCGCACTCGCGGACCGTGCCCGACCAGTTGATCGGTGCGCCGCACAGCACGTCGATGATGCCCTGGCGCATCGCCGCGAACTCGCGGTCCTGCTGGCCCTGCACCAGGCTCGAGCCCGGGTACTGCTTGATGTTGATCCGGCCGCCGGTGCGCTCGCGCACGTAGTTGCCGAAGTTCTCGCCGCACTTGCCCCAGGCGAGCGCCGTGCCGACGACCGTCGACATCTTGTACTCGGGCCGGTAGGCGTTCTGCGCCTTGAGGATGGTCGGGAAGCCGAGCACCGCGCCGCCGGCTGCGCCGGTCTTCAGGATCTCGCGTCGTTTCATCTCAATGTCTCCTTGGGGGGATCGTCTGCAGGACTCAATAGCCGAGCGAGCGCGGCAGCCACAGCGCGAGCTCGGGGAACACGGCCACCAGCGCGGCGGCCATCAGGAACGAGAACACCAGCCAGCCCACCCACGGGATGGTCTGCTCGATGCGCACGCCGGCGATGCGGCAGGACACCAGCAGGTTCACCGCCATCGGGGGCGTGAACTGGCCGATCGCGACGAGCATGGTCATCAGCACGCCGAACCACACCGGGTCCCACTGGTAGAGCTTCATCAGCGGCATCAGCAGGGGCAGGAAGATCAGGAAGATCGACACGCCGTCGAGGAACATGCCGACGATCAGCAGCAGCACCGCCAGCAGCGTCAGCGTGAGCGCGCCGCTCCAGCCGAGCCCGCGGATCGCCTCGACCAGCGGGTCGGCCATGCCGAGCGTGGAGACGGCATACGCGAAGATCGCGGCCAGCCCCAGCACCAGCATGATCACCGCCGAGATCTCGGTGGCCTCGCGGAAGGTGTCCCACAGGTCGCGCAGGCCCATCGTGCGGTGGATGAAGATGCCGACGAACAGGCCGTAGACCACCGCCACCACCGCGGCCTCGGTCGGCGTGAACCAGCCGGCGCGCATGCCGCCGAGGATCAGGACCGGCGCGGCGAGCCCCCACGAGGCCTCGCGCAGGCTCTTCCAGAACGGCGGGCGCGGCAGGTCGCGCTCGGCGGCGCCCAGGCCGTGGTGGCGCGACAGCCAGATCGCCGGAATGATCAGCGCCAGGCCGGCCAGGATGCCGGGGAACATGCCGGCCGCGAAGAGCGCCGGCACCGAGGCGCCCGGCACCATCACGCTGTAGACGATGAAGGCGATCGAGGGCGGGATCAGCACGTCGGTGGCCGCGGCCGCGCCGACGATCGAGGCCGAGAACGGCGCCGGATAGCCGGCCCGTGCCATCGCCGCGATCATCACGCCGCCGACCGCCGCGGCGTTTGCCGGGCCAGAGCCCGAGATGCCGCCGAGCACCATCGCGACCAGGATCGCGACCACCGGCAGCATGCCCGGACCGCGGCCGGTGCAGGCGATCGCGAAGTTGACCATCCGCTTGGCCACGCCCGAGCGGTCGAAGATCGAGCCGACCAGCACGAACATCGGCAGCGCGAGCAGCGGGTACTTGGCGATGCCGGCGTGGAAGTTCTGAGGTGCGGCGAGCGTGCCCCAGAGCATGGTGTCCGGGTTCTCGAGCATGATCGCGACCATGCCGCCGACGCCGAGCGCCACGCCGATCGGCACGCCGAGGAACATCAGCCCGAAGAAGGCGACGAAGAGGATCAGGCCGATCATCGGTCGCCACCGGCTGCATCGCGCCGGGCCTGTGCGCGGTCGAGGTCGGCGGCGTGCGCGCCGCCGGTCAGCGGCGAGCCCGCGGCCTCGGGGTCCGCGCCCGGCAGCATCAGTCCGCGCCGCACCTTGCCCGCGACGGCGGCCGCGCGCAGCGCGAGCACCAGGCACATCGCCGGCACCCACACGGTGAACCACCAGCGCGGCAGGCCGAGCGCCATGGTGGTCTCCTCGTAGCGGTACTCGTCCCACACCACGCGTGCCGACAGCGCCGACAGCACGACGAAGAACACGCAGGTCACCGCCGCCGACAGCATCGCGAGGCGCTTGCGGCGCGCGGCGCTGCCGGTCTCGTAGAAGTACTCGATGCGGATGTGGCGGTCGCGGGCCGCGGCGGCGCAGGCACCGGCGACGGTCATCACGACCATCAGCGAGATCGAGACCTCCTCGGTGGCCGCGAAGCTCTCGTCGGTGAAGTACCGGATCACCACGTTGATCAGCGTCAGCAGCACCAGCACGACCATGCAGGCGACGGCGATGATCTCCTCGATCATCACCGGCGCACGCGGCGCGCGCGGGGTATCGGGCTCGGGGCTGGACGACATCGACGGGGGCGGGTGACGGGCGCGGAGCGGGCCGGAACTGTAACACCCGTTACCAGCGCCACGCCAGCCGCGGCCATGCTGCGCTGCGCCAAGACGCGGCGCCCGAGCCGGTGACGTGGATGACCGTGCCCGGCGCCGTGTATCGTCCGCTCGAACGACTCGGAGGGTGGGGCGATGACGACCGTCGAAGATGCGCAGGCGATGCTCGCCGATCTGTTCGCGCCGTGGGTGCAGGCGCTCGGCCTGCAGGTCACGTCCGTCGTGCCCGGCGAGGTCACGCTGCGCCTGCCCTTCGATGCGCGGCTGGCGCGCGTGGGCGGCACGGTGTGCGGTCAGGCGATGATGGCCGCGGCCGACACCGCGATGGTGCTGGCGGTGTCCGCGCAGCTCGGCGGCTTCAGGCCGATGACGACCGTCAGCCTGACCCAGAGCTTCATGCGGCCGGTGTCGGGCACCGACCTGACGGTGGTGGCGCGTGTGCTCAAGCCGGGGCGCACGCTGATGTTCGGCGAGGTCGAGCTGTCCGGCCCCGACGGCAAGCTCGCCGCGCACGCGACGACGACCTACGCGCTGGTCTGACCTGCGAGGCCGACGGGCGGCGCCGCTGCGGGCGCCCCGGTCGGCGGTGCGCGTCGGCCCCGGTCCGGGTCAGGCAGCGGCGGTGCGTGTCGAGGCGGCCTTGCGGGCCGGGGCCTTCGTGGCCGGCGCCTTCGCGGCGGGTGCCTTTGCGGCGGGTGCCTTGCGCGCGCGGGGCTTGGCGGCGGCGGGGGACGCCGCCGCCTTCGCACCTGCGCCCTTGTCGCTCGCGGTCTTCGTCGCCGCGGCCCGGGTGGCCGTGCGCTTCGCACCCGCGGTCTTCGTCGCCGTGCCCTTCGTCGCCGGGGCCTTGCGGGGCGCACGCTTGCGGGCCGGCGCCGTGTGCTGCGCGTCGCCGTCCGACATCGCCGCGGCGCGGCGTGCACGCGCAGCCGCCGACCCGCCCGTCGCGGCGGCCGCGGCGCCCCCTGCCGCAGCGCCCGCACGCGTCTGCGC
>JAIYAG010000273.1 GCA_027489195.1 Burkholderiales bacterium
CCGGGGCCTCTTCCTTCTTGCCGCAGGCTGCGAGCGAGACGGCGAGGAGGGTCGCGACGAGGAGGGTCTTGGTGTGCATGGTGCTTGTCCTAGGGGATCGGAAAGGGGTCGGGTCCGGTCTGGCCCGATGCGGCGCCTGCGCGCCCGCGCTGCGCGGGTGGGGCACGGCGGACGGATCTGAGACCGTCGACCGGACAGCCTTCCATTCTACCAAGCTCGCGCTCGGTGCAGGATCGGCACCCGGACGGTGCGTGGCGCGAAGGCTGCGCTCAGAGGCCCAGGGTGTGGGCGGTGAGGCAGGGCAGGCTCTCGTCCCAGAGCGCGTCGAAGCGGGCCGCGAGCGGCTCGACCGTCGGCGGGTCGGCAAGCGAGAGGCGGCCGCGGAAGAAGTCGTGATGCGCCCGCCTCATCGCATGGAGCCGGTCGCCGAGCAGCAGCCCTTCGCCGTCGGCGAGCGCGGCCGGAACCTGTCGGCATTCGATCGCGGCGGCGTACCGGCGGCGGGCCGTCATGAAGCGGGCGGCCCGTCGCTCCAGCCATTCCGGGTCGGCGACCAGCACCCGCAGGCGGGCCACGGGGTCGGCGAGGAAGGCGGACAGCAGCTCCACGCCGAGCGGCGTGTCGAGCGGCCAGTCCGAGAAGTCCTGGTCGAGCAGCAGCAGCTCGCGGCGCGTCGCGCTCAGTGCGGCGAGCACCGCTTCGGTGAACTCGCCGCGGCTGCGGAACAGGACAGAGGACTCGGGTCGCATCGGCTCAAGGGTCGGGCGTGGCCGCGGGCGCCGCGCCGATGCGCAGCCAGCCCGCGTCGTGCCAGTCACCGAGCATAGCGGCGACACCCGGCACGGCGAAGGCGCGCGGGCACTCGACGGCAGCGAGGAGCCGCCGGTCGGCCAGTCTGCCGAGCCAGCGGCGGGCCGCCGCGGGCACCTCGAAGGCTTCGCCGTTGACGAAGACCGAGCGGCCTCGCCAGGCCATCCGGGTGCGGCGGTCCAGGCGCAGGCCGTCGCGCGTGGCGGCCCGCTCGAAGCGCGCGGGCGCGAGCGGTGCAGGCGCGTCGAACCAGACCTGGGCCTTGGGCTCCGTCAGCCAGCGGCCCACGAAGCGGTCGACCTCGGCGGCGGACGGACGCCAGTCGAGCGCCCAGCCGCGCAGCCGCTCGGCGAGGTCCTCGGGCAGCCGACCGGGCGTGGCGGTCGGCGCCCGCCCCCGATCCGTGAAGCGCGGGTCGCGGCCGCCGGGCTCGTCCGCCGCGGCCGCGAGGAAGGCCGTCAGGAACTCCTGGCGCGACGGCGCCCGAAAGCCGATCGAGAACGTCATGCACTCGCCGACCGCGGTGCCGTCGTGACCCCATCCGGGCGGCAGGTAGAGCATGTCGCCGGGCTCGAGCAGCCACTCCTCGGTCGGCGCGAAGTTCGCCAGCAGCTTGAGGGGCGCATCGGGCACCAGGCTCGCGTCGCCGGGCGGCGCGATCCGCCAGCGCCGCGTGCCGCGCGCCTGCAGCAGGAAGACGTCGTACTGGTCGACATGCGGACCGACGCCGCCGCCGTCGGTCGCGAAGCTGACCATCAGGTCGTCGACGCGCGCATCGGGCACGAAGCGAAAGCGCCCCATCAGCGCGGCGATGGCGTCGTCGTGCAGGTCCACGCCCTGCACGAGCAGCGTCCAGCCGGGCCTCCGGCGCGGCGGCAGCCGCTCGTGCGGGCCGTGCTCGAGGCGCCAGCGTCCGTCCGATGCGCTCACGGTGCGCGACTCGACGTCGTCGCGGCCCGCCAGCTCGAACAGCCGCGCGGGCTCGATCGGCGCGACGAATCCGGGGAAGGCGCCGCGCGCCAGCAGCGGCGCACGCTGCCAGTGACGGCGCATGAACTGGTCTACACTCAGTCCACCGATCGAGTCGAGAAGGTCCATCGTGGTCGAGGCCATGCAGATCGCAGAGAACGTGTGGGTCACCGTGCGCTACCGCCTGTACGACTCCCAGGGCGAGGCCCTCGAGGAGGGCGAACGCGAGTGGACGTACCTGCACGGCGGCTACGGGGCGGTGTTCCCGAAGGTCGAGGCCGCATTGCTCGGGCAGCGCGTCGGCTACACGACGACGCTCTACCTCGAGCCCGAGGACACCTTCGGCGACTACGACGCGTCGCTGCTGCGCATCGCGCCGCGCGAGGGCTTTCCGGCGGCGCTCGAGCCGGGCATGACCTTCGAGAGCGTGCCGGGCGAGGCACCCGACGGCGAACTGTACACCGTCACCGATCTGACCGAGGACACCGTGGTGCTCGACGGCAACCATCCGCTCGCCGGCATGGCGATCCGCTTCGAGCTCGAGATCGAGGACCTGCGCGCCGCGACCGATGAAGAGATCGCGGCCGAGCGCGAGCGGGCCGACGCCGAAGCGGGCTGAGCGCCGCCGACGGGGCCGCGCGGGCCTGCGTCAGGGCCGCGGACCGGAGATCTGCCGGGTGGCGACGTGGAAGCGCTCGGGCGCCTGCGGGTCGTAGGCGATCCGCACCCACGATGCCGTGAACGGCCACCCGAAGCACTCGACCCGGGTCACGTGGGCATACGGCTCGCCCTGCGGATCGCGCAGGGGCTGGTCCACGGTGAAGCGGTGCGCGTCGCCGTGCAGCAGCAGGATCGGGCGCCTGAAGGCCTCGGCCGTCTCGCGCAGCACCGCGATCCAGTCCGCGAATCCGGACGAGGCCTTGGGCTGCCAGTCGGGCTCGGCGTGGAAGGCGATCACCAGTGCGTCGGCGCGCTCGCGCAGCGCGAGCCGCAGCGTCTCGGCGAGCCATTGCCGGTTGCGCGCCGTGCGCGCGTCGAACTCCGCGCGGGCACCCTCGTAGCCCTTGCGGCCGTTGTTGCTGCCGACGACGTGCGCGGCGACGAAGCGGACGCGGCCGATCCGCCAGCGCACGTTCTCGGGCTGCCCGCGCTGCCGCTCGAAGGCGAGCGACCTGCGGGCGCCGTCGCCGCCGAGGCCGAGCGGGCCCGGGGTCGACCAGAACCGCGCACGCAGGGCGGCCAGCCGCTCGATCGGGTCGTAGCCTCCGGACATCCAGCCATGGCAGTCGGTCCACTCGTTGTCGCCCGGCAGCAG
>JAIYAG010000473.1 GCA_027489195.1 Burkholderiales bacterium
GGTGCCGACCATGACCGTCAGCAGCAGCAGGTTCCGGTAGCGCGGCCCGTGGCGCGCTGCCAGGTCGGCGGCGCTGATCGGCTCGGGCGGAGCGGCGGGCATGGGCGCGGGTGGCGGGCGAGGCCGCCCCGGGGTGCGGGAGCCCTATTCTAGGCGGGCGCCCCCGTCGGCCACGCGCGCGAGGGCGCGTGCCGACGGTCTGCGGCCCGGGGCTCGCCCGGGCCGCATGCGATCACTTGACCGCGTCCTGCGCCTTCTTGAGCATCCGCACGCGGATGCGCGTGCTCGCCGGCTTGGCGGCGAAGGTCTGCTCCTGCTTGGTGAACGGGTTGATGCCCTTGCGCGCGGGCTTGGCCGGCACGGTGACGGCAGTCGCCTTCAGCAGGCCGGGCCAGGTGAACGCGCGCGCGCCCTTCTTGCTCAGCGACGCGAGGATGGTGGCCTCGAGGTTGGCGAGGACGGCCTTGACCGCCTTGACTTCGACGGCGGCGACCTCGGCGAGGTGCGACACCAGACCCGACTTGCTCAGGGGCTTGGCGATCGGCTTCATCGGCGCGGCGGTGACGTTGGGCGTGCCGGCCTTCGGGGCGGCTTTCGCGGCGGCCTTCTTCGCGGGTGCCTTGGCGGCGACCGGCTTCTTGGCGGCGGGCTTCTTCGCAGCGGGCTTCTTGGCGGCGGGCTTCTTTGCAGCGGGCTTCTTTGCGGTGGCCATGTGGGTTCCTGTGGCGGTGGACGGAGACCTCGGGGTCGTCGGCATCGATCGCGCTACGCGTGCCGCGACGACGCAGCGCGATTCTACTCACGAACATCGGCCCGGGTGGCGTTTTTTGCCTTGCAAACCCGTGTTTTTCGAAGCCGGACGCGGCGCGCCCGACACACTGCGGCGACTCAGGCGGGCACGCGCGTCGCCATCGGCTCGCCCAGCCGGATCGCGCGGCCCGGCGACCAGGAGGGCTCGAAGCGCATCGGGAGCGCGGGCCAGAGCATCACCACCGTCGAGCCGAGCAGGAAGCGGCCCATCTCCGCGCCCTGCGCGAGCACGCAGGGCGGCGTGTCGTAGTCCCACGCGCGGACCGTGCCGGGACGCGGCGGATTGACGACGCCGTGCCAGACGGTGGCCATGCTGCCGACGATCGTCGCGCCCACCAGCACCAGCACGAACGGCCCGTGCGCGGTGTCGAAGAGGCACACCACCCGCTCGTTGCGCGCGAACAGGCCCGGGATGCCGCGCGCGGTCGCGGGGTTCACCGAGTACAGGCTGCCCGGCACGTGGACCATGCGCCGCAGCCGGCCTTCGCAGGGCATGTGGATGCGGTGGTAGTCGCGCGGACTGAGGTACAGCGTCGCGAAGGCGCCGTCGTCGAAGCGCGCGGCCAGCGCGGCGTCGCCGCCGAGCAGTGCCGTCGTGGTGTAGTCGTGGCCCTTGGCCTGGAACACGCGGTCGCGCTCGATGCGGCCGAACTGGCTGATCGCGCCGTCGACCGGGCAGATCCAGTCGGCGTCGGCGAGCGGCCGCGCGCCGGGCTTGAGCGCCCGCGTGAAGAATTCGTTGAAGCTCGGGTACGACTCGATGCGCGGGTCGGCCGCTTCGGCCATGTCGACGCCGTAGCGCGCGACGAACCGGCGGATCGCCGCATGCGTCAGGCCGCCGGCGCGCGCCGAGGCGAAGCGGCCGGCCGCGACGGTCATCGCCTGCTTGGGCAGCAGGTGCTGCAGGATCACGAAGGGATCGGTCACGTCGGCACCCGGCGTTGAAGGCGGACGCATTCTAGCCGGGCGGTCCGGCGCGGCGCGGCGGGTCTCGCGGATCGCGCATACTCACGGCTTTTTTCGCGAAGGAATGCCGCACCCATGTGGTTCAAGAACCTGATCGTGCTCCGCGTCCCGGCGGGCTGGGACCTCGACGTCGACACCCTCGCCGATGCACTGCTGCCGCTGGCCTTCACCGAAGCCTCGTCGGTCGAGGAAGTGCGCTCGGGCTGGGTGCCGCCGCGCGACGGTGACACCTCGCTGGTGCTGGCGTCGGGCCGCCACATGCTGATCTCGCTGCGCCAGGAGAAGAAGCTGCTGCCGGCGCGCGTGGTCTCGCAGTTCGTCAAGCAGCGGGCCGAGCGCATCGAGGCCGAGGACGGCTTCAAGCCCGGCCGCAAGCGGATGAAGGAGCTCAAGGAGCAGGTCCGCGACGAGCTGCTGCCGCGCGCCTTCAGCCTGTCGACCGACACGCGGGCCTGGATCGACCCGGTGGGCGGCTGGCTCGCCATCGACGCGGCCTCGCAGACGCGCGCCGACGAGATCGTCGGCCTGCTCGCGAAGTCCCTCGACGGCTTCCCGGCGCGGCCGCTGAAGACCGTGGCCTCGCCCACCGCCGCGATGACGCAGTGGCTGGTCGACGACGACGCGCCCGCGGGCTTCAGCATCGACCAGGACGTGGTGCTCAAGGCGCGCGACTCGAAGGCGACGATCCGCTACGCCAACCAGTCGCTCGAGGTCGACGACGTCGCCCGCCACACCAAGGCGGGCAAGCTGTGCACGCGCCTGGCGCTCACCTTCGCGGACCGCGTGAGCCTGGTGCTGACCGACTCGCTGGCCATCAAGCGGGTCCGCCCGCTCGACGTGCTCAAGGAGTCCGAGGCGGGCAGCGCCGGCGGTGCCGATGCCGAGGAGCGCTTCCTGTCGGACTTCACGCTGATGGCGGGCGAGCTGTCGTCGCTGCTGGCGGGCGTGGTCGATGCCCTCGGCGGCCCGCTCCCCGATGCGCGGCTCGATCCGAAGCCGGACGCGCCGGCCGACGGCACGCCGCGGCTCGCGAAGGCGGCCTGAGCGGCGTCACCAGTGCGGTCGGTCGTGCCCCACGCGCACCGGCCTCACCTCGTCGGTCGACACGTTGGCGAGCGCCGCGCCGAACTCCGCCGGGATCGGCAGCGAGCGCAGCCGGTCGCCGACCTTGGCGACCCAGGCGCGCACCTCCCAGCCCTCGACCAGCAGCTGCTGGCCGCGCATGAGCTTGTAGTCGATGCGGAAGCGCTTCGGCCCGAACTTCTCGATGCGGGCCTCGGCGAGCAGGCGGTCGCCGTCGGTCGAGGCGACCAGGAACTTCGCGTGGGCCTCCAGGATCGGCGTGCCGACCACGCCGTAGCGCTCGGTGAGCGAGGCCTGCGACAGCCCGGCGCAGCGCAGCCAGTGCTGGAACGCGGTATCGAACCAGTAGAAGTAGTGCGGATAGAACACGATCCGCGCGGGATCGCAGTCGCCCCACTCGACGGTGAACGAGGTGGTGAAGGCGATCGGCTGCGGGTCCATGGCGTGGGTGTCGGTCGGTGCGGCGGCGGGCGGGGTCGACGTCTGGAGCGACGTCGCGGATGAAGCGGCGGGTGGGCTGCGGGTCGGCATCGGCGTCTCGTCAGGCGGCGTGTCAGGCAGCGTGTCAGGCAGCGAAGCGGCGCACCGCGTCCTCGTCCCAGTCGATGCCGGTGCCGGGGACGTCGGGGGCGGCGACGAAGCCGTCGCGCGGTGCGATCGGGCGGGCCAGCACC
>JAIYAG010000601.1 GCA_027489195.1 Burkholderiales bacterium
CAGCCGACGGTCGTGCTCGCCAAGACGGTCAAGGGCTACGGCATGGGCCGCATCGGCGAGGCGAAGAATCCGACGCACCAGCTCAAGAAGCTCGACACCCAGGCGATCCGCGAGTTCCGGGACCGCTTCAACATCCCCATCCCGGACGACAAGCTCGACGAGCTGCCGTTCTTCAAGCCCGCCGACGACACGCCGGAGATGCGCTACATGCTCGAGCGCCGCCAGGCGCTCGGCGGCTCGCTGCCCCAGCGCCGGCGCGTCTCCAGCGAGAAGTTCGAGATCCCCACGCTCGAGGCCTTCAAGGCGGTGCTCGAGCCGACCGCCGAGGGCCGCGAGATCTCGACGACCCAGGCCTTCGTGCGGGTGCTGACCGCGCTGATCCGCGACAAGTCGCTCGGCGAGCGGGTCGTGCCGATCGTGCCCGACGAGGCGCGGACCTTCGGCATGGAGGGCATGTTCCGGCAGCTCGGCATCTACGCGCCGGAAGGCCAGAAGTACACCCCGGTCGACAAGGACCAGGTCATGTACTACCGCGAGGACAAGAAGGGCCAGATCCTCGAGGAAGGCATCAACGAGGCGGGCGCGTTCTCGTCCTGGATCGCGGCGGCGACCTCGTATTCGACGAACGACCGCATCATGGTGCCGTTCTACATCTACTACTCGATGTTCGGCTTCCAGCGCGTGGGCGACCTGGCCTGGGCGGCCGGCGACATGCAGGCGCGCGGCTTCCTGCTCGGCGGCACCTCGGGGCGGACCACGCTCAACGGCGAGGGCCTGCAGCACGAGGACGGCCACAGCCACATCCTGTCGTCGACGATCCCGAACTGCGTCTCCTACGACCCGACCTTCGCCCACGAGGTCGCGGTGATCATCCAGGACGGCCTGCGCCGGATGGTCGGCGAGCAGGAGAACGTCTACTACTACCTGACGCTGCTCAACGAGAACTACGCGCATCCGGGCCTCAGGCCGGGCACGGAGTCGGGCATCGTCAAGGGCATGTACCTGCTGCGCGAGGGCGACGCGGGCAACAAGACCCGCGTGCAGCTGCTCGGCAGCGGCTCGATCCTGCGCGAGGTGCTGGCCGCGGCCGAGCTGCTCGAGCAGGACTGGGGCGTCGCCGCCGACGTCTGGTCGGTCACCAGCTTCACCGAGCTGCGCCGCGACGGCCTCGACTGCGAGCGCTGGAACCTGCTGCACCCGGGCGACAAGCCGAAGGTCCCGTACGCGACCGCGCAGCTCGAGGGCCATGCCGGCCCGGTGATCGCGTCGACCGACTACATGAAGCTGTTCGCCGACCAGATCCGGCCGTTCGTGCCGAAGGGGCGGGCGTACAAGGTGCTGGGCACCGACGGCTTCGGACGCTCCGACTTCCGCTACAAGCTGCGCGAGCACTTCGAGGTCGACCGCAAGTTCGTCGTGCTCTCGGCCCTGCGTGCGCTCGCCGACGAGAAGGCGGTCAAGCCGAAGGTGCTCGCCGAGGCGATCAAGAAGTACGGGATCGATCCCGACAAGAACAACCCGCACTACGCCTGAGGGACGCCCCACGCGATGGCCACGATCGAACTGAAGGTGCCCGACATCGGTGATTTCGCCGAGGTCGAGGTGATCGAGCTGCTGGTGAAGCCCGGCGATGCGGTGAAGCCCGAGCAGAGCCTGCTGACGGTGGAGTCGGACAAGGCGTCGATGGAGATCCCGTCGAGCGCGGGCGGAAAGATCGTCGAGCTGCGGGTGAAGCTGGGCGACCGGGTGAAGGAGGGCAGCGTGATCGCGCTGCTCGAGGCGGACGTGGCGTCCGTCGAGCAGGCGCCTGTCGCCGCACCGGCCGCCGCCGCACCCGCACCGGTCGCCGTCGCGCCTGCGCCGGCCGCGCCTGCGCCCGCCGCAGCCACGACGACGCCGACCCCAGACGCGCCTTCGGCCGCTCCCGCCTTCACCGGCTCCCCCGACCTGCAGTGCCGGATGCTGGTGCTCGGTGGCGGCCCGGGCGGCTATGCCGCGGCCTTCCGTGCCGCCGACCTCGGCATGGACACCGTCATCGTCGAGCGCTACGCGACCCTCGGCGGCGTCTGCCTGAACGTCGGCTGCATCCCGTCGAAGGCGCTGCTGCACACCGCCGCCGTGCTCGACGAGGCCCGCTCGCTCGCCGCCCACGGCATCGCCTTCGGCGAGCCCACCATCGACCTCGATGCGCTGCGCGGCTGGAAGGACAAGGTCGTCGGCAAGCTCACCGGCGGGCTGACCGGCATGGCGAAGGCCCGCAAGGTCCGCGTGGTGCGCGGCTACGGCCGCTTCCTCGATGCGCATCACCTCGAGGTCGAGCTCACCGCAGGCGAAGGCCAGGCGCGCACCGGGGCCAAGCAGGTGATCCGCTTCGAGCAGGCGGTGATCGCCGCCGGCAGCCAGGCGGTGCGCCTGCCGTTCCTGCCCGACGATCCGCGGGTGGTCGACTCCACCGGCGCGCTGCGGCTCGCCTCGGTGCCCAAGCGGATGCTGGTGATCGGCGGCGGCATCATCGGCCTGGAGATGGGCACGGTGTACTCGTCGCTGGGCGCGCGGCTCGACGTCGTCGAGATGCTCGACGGCCTGATGCAGGGCGCCGACCGCGATCTGGTCAAGGTCTGGCAGAAGCACAACGCGCACCGCTTCGACCGGATCATGACGAAGACGAAGACCGTGAAGGCCGAGGCGACGCCCGAGGGCATCCGGGTGTGGTTCGAGGGCGAGAATGCGCCCGCCGAGCCCCAGGTCTACGACCTGGTGCTGGGCGCCGTCGGTCGCAGCCCCAATGGCGCGAAGATCGGCGCCGAGCGCGCCGGCATCGTGGTCACGGACAGAGGTTTCATCCCGGTCGATGCGCAGATGCGCACCAACGTGCCGAACGTCTTCGCGATCGGCGACGTCGTCGGTCAGCCGATGCTCGCGCACAAGGCGGTGCACGAGGGCCATGTCGCGGCCGAGGCGGCCGCCGGCGAGAAGGCCTTCTTCGATGCCCGCGTGATCCCGTCGGTGGCCTACACCGATCCCGAGGTCGCCTGGGTCGGCATCACCGAGGAGGAGGCCGCCAAGCACGGCATGAAGCTCGGTCGCGCCTCGTTCCCCTGGGCCGCCTCCGGCCGCGCGATCGCCAACGGTCGCGACGAGGGCTTCACCAAGCTGCTGTTCGACGAGACCACGCACCGCGTGGTGGGTGGCGGCATCGTCGGCACACATGCCGGCGACATGATCGGCGAGATCGCGCTGGCCATCGAGATGGGCGCCGACGCGGTGGACATCGGCAATACCATCCATCCGCACCCGACGCTGGGCGAGTCGCTCAGCATGGCGGCCGAGGTGGCGCACGGCTCGTGCACCGACGTGCCG
>JAIYAG010000450.1 GCA_027489195.1 Burkholderiales bacterium
CCGATGGTGAGCATCACGATCGTGAACTGGGGCTGGCCGAGGATCGGTCGGATGACGAGGCGTTCGACGACGAGACCGAAGACGCCCATCGCGGCGATCGCGGAGAGGATCGCGAGCCAGAAGGGGAAGTTCAGCATCGTCATGGCGGCGAGGCCGCCGAAGGCGCCCAGCATCATCAGGTCGCCCTGCACGAAGCTGACCGTCTCGGTCGCCTTGTAGATGAGGACGAAACCGAGTGCGATCAGGCCGTAGATGCAGCCCTGCGCGATACCGCTGATGACCAGTTGGAGGAACTGCAAGTTGCTCTCTCGTGGGTCGTCCGTGTCTCCGGGCGCGTAATCTAGCATGCGGATTCGCCGGCTTCGCAAGAGAAGCTTTGGCTTGTGGGACGCTTCGCGCCGTGCTGCGCTGCGTCATCGCGCGAGCGTGTCGTGTGATCCGTCGCGACGTGCGCAAGCCGCGACCGCTCAGCGCACCATCGGCTCGAAGGCCTGCGGCGAGCGCGCGATGCGTCGCCTGAGCAGCTTGAAGACGTCGGGGTCGAAGGGTTGCTCGCCGTCGGCATCCAGCGCGCGCCAGCGATCGAAGTGCAGGCGGTCGACGCGGCCCGACTCGGCATCGCGCTCGACCAGCACGACCGCGCCGTCGAAGGGCCAGTCGGGAAAGCGCAGCGGAGCGAGTGCCGCGTGCAGGCGGGCGTGGTGGGCCTCGGGCGATTCGTCGCCGGTGCACAGTCCGTCGCAGCGACGTACCTGCCGCGAGAAGCAGGCGCCCTCGCGCGCCCACAGGCCGAGCGCGCGGTCGCACAGCCGGTGCTCGCGGCCGAGCGCGGCGAGCGCGGCGCGCGCGCCCGCTCGGCTGCCGAAGGGGCCGGCGAGACCGGGCTCGGCGAGCGGGTCGGCGTCGGGCAGCTCGGAGAGTGGGACGATGCGCGGCGCGCGACCCGGCACGTCGGCGCGCAGGAAGCAGGTGGTCTCGCGCCGGCGCAGCGCGACGTTGTGCAGCGGCGCGCAGGTCTTGATCCGCTGCATCTCGCGCAGCAGCGCGCCGAACTCGCCGGCAGTGGGCTCGATCTCGAGGGCGTGGACCTCGGCGACGAGGCGCGCGTCGTTGGCGTTGCGGCTGTCGGCGTAGAAGTGGCCGCGCACGCGCTCGCGCAGGTTGCGCGCCTTGCCGACGTAGAGCGGCTGGCCGCTCGCGCCGATGAAGACATAGACGCCGGGCGACTCGGGCAGGGCCTCGAGCTGCGCGGCATCGAGGTGCGGCGGCGTGGCCGGCAGCTTCAGGAGTTCGCGGATCGCGGCGTCGATCTCGGCGGGGTCGGCATCGCGGGGCAGCACCTGCAGGAAGCCGCGGATGGCGCGGGCGTCGCCGAGCGCACGATGACGGTCGGCCGCGGGCAGGCGGTGGCGGTCGATCAGCGCATCGAGCCGATGCGAGCCGTACTGCGGGAAGAGGCGACGCGACAGGCGCACCGTGCAGAGCACGTCCGCGCCGAAGCGCTCGCCGAGCCGCCTGAACTCGGCCTTCAGGAAGCCGTAGTCGAAGCGCGCGTTGTGGGCGACGAAGACGCGGCCCTCGAGCCGGCGCGCGACCTCGGGCAGCAGCGTCGCGAAGCGCGGGGCGCCTCGCACCATCTCGTTGGTGATGCCGGTGAGGGCGGTGATCTCGGGCGGGATCGGCACGCCCGGATCGACCAGCGAGGACCATTCCTCGACGAGCGTGTCACCGTCGACCAGGACGATGCCGATCTCGGTGATGCGGTCGTCCGAGGGCGAGACACCCGAGGTCTCGAGGTCGACGAAGGCGTAGCGGCGGTCCTGCATCGCATGAGGATGACAGACGGGTGGCTCGCTACACGAGCCACCTCGTCATCCGAGCCCGGCGACGCTCAGCCGACCTGGACCGGCCGCCCCTCGCGGTCGAACAGCGCGAAGCCCTGGGGCCGGCCGGCGCCGATCGCCTCGATCATCTGCTCGAGCGCGGTCTGGACCTGGCCCGGTGTCGGGGGCACGCCATTGCGCTCTCCGATGGCGGCGACGAAGACCACCGACCAGGCGTTGCCGCTGCGGTCCGCGTCCGCGGCCAGGTCCGCGAAGGGCGGGAAGCCCTCGGCGGGCTTGTCGACGCACATGACCGGGGTGAGCGCCCCGCCGCGGCCGGCATCGAAGCTGCTGCGCTGTTCGGCGCTGGCGTCGGCCGGCAGACCGATGTGGGCGAAGACCAGCAGCAGGCGCTGGCGCTCGGGCTGCGCGCGCGCAGCGGTGATCAGGTCGTCGAAGCTCGACAGGCGAATCATGGGGCGGGGTCCGGAGCGGGGCCGGCAAGCTTACCTGCAGCGGCCCGCCTCGTCACCGCGACGCCGGCCCGCTCGGGTCCGCGCAGGCCCGCGCAGGCCCGCTCAGCCCGCTCAGCCCGCTCAGCCCGCTCAGGCCGGCGTGGCCACCGCCCGCGGCGGCACACGGGCCTCGCGGATCGGCAGGTGGATCAGCGCCGCCCCGATCGCCAGCGCGATGTCCGCGTACCACATCCAGTCGTACGAGCCGGTCGACTCGAAGGCCTTGCCGCCCAGCCAGGCGCCGAGGAAGCCGCCCACCTGGTGGCCGAGCATCACCAGGCCGAAGAGCGTCGCCATGAAGCGCGCGCCGTGCAGCTTGGCGACCAGGCCCGCGGTCGGCGGCACGGTGGACAGGTAGGTGAAGCCGATCGCGGCGGCGAAGATCAGGACGACCGCCTCGGTCTTCGGCGCGAGGACGAAGGCGAGCACGATCACCGCGCGGGCCGCGTACAGCAGCGACAGCAGCGACTTCATCCGCCAGCGGTCGACCGCCCAGCCGATGGTGAAGCTGCCCGCGATGTTGAACAGGCCGATGATCGCGAGCGACCAGGCGCCGACCTCCGGCGGCAGGCCGCAGGCGGCGACCAC
>JAIYAG010000213.1 GCA_027489195.1 Burkholderiales bacterium
CACACGCGCGAGGTGCTGCGCGAACACGGCTGGGCCGAAGCCGAGATCGATGTGCTGCTCGCCTCGGGCGCGGCGATGCAGGCGGACTGAGGACGCGGCGGCATCGCCGCTCGGGATGGTAATTTCTTCCTTTCGAGCGCATCGCCCGACCCGGTTCGTCCTAAGCCCGGTCGCCCGGCCTGACGGCCGACTGCCCTGAAACCGGCTTGCCGACTGGGTCTCGAGTCCGGGAATGTCTGCCGACGCGGGGCGACCGAGCCTGAAATTCCGTACCGGAGACACCGGGTCGGCCGCAACCTTAGGCCGCCTGGCGGGATTCGGCGTCCGCCGGTCCGGTCCGTCCGGGATGGCGGCGCGTCGGACTTAGGATCGGTCCGGATCGCCCTCGATGAACCGCCATGCCCGCCGCAACCTTCCTGCCCGCCATCGAACCGGACCATGCCGCGCGCATCGGCCGCTGGTGCGATGCGCTCGCCCGGGCCTGCGCCGCGACCGAGCCCTGGCGGCTGCACGGCTGGGCGCGTGGCGCGGCCACCGCGCTCGGAGCCCTGTCGGCGCGACGCATCGAGTGCAGCCTGAGGCTCGACGGCGCACCGGCCGACGGACGGGTCGACGCGGGTTCGGTCGGCGAACTGCCGGCGCACCGCGCGTGGCTGCGGGGCCGACCGGTCGCGTACGCCCGCGCCGGTGCCGCCACGGCTGCCGCCGAGGCGGCCATCGCCTGCCGCGGCCTGCATCGCGGGCTGCTCGACGACCCGTCGCGCGCCGCGCCTCGGCTGGCCGGGCTGGTGCTCGCCTCGCTGCGCGTGCGCGACGAGCAGGCGGCGGCAGCGGATGTCGAGCTGGTGCTGCTCGGGCCGAGCGCCTCGCTCAAGCCGTTCGCCGAGACAGTGGTGCGCGGCGAAGCCCTGCACGACACGCTCCGCGCCCTGGCCGCGCTCGCCGGTGTCCTCCGCGCGCAGCTGACCGCCGAGACGCAGGCGCCCTGGGCCGACCTCGAGCGGATCGGTCGGGTCTGCAGCGCCGCCGATCGCGACCAGACCTTCGTCGAACTGGCCTGGCATCTGCTCGACGACCTCCTCGGCCCGTCCGGCCTGCGTACCGAGCCGGGCATGGCGGAGGGCGAGCGTCACCGGCTGCTGCGCGCCGATGGCGAAGTGCTGGACGACGCCCGGCTCGAGCTGCCGATGGCGCTGGCCGGCGCCCTCCCCCCGCCCGTACGTCGCGACGCCCCGCTGCCGCCCGATGCACCGACGGCGGACGAGGCCGCGGCATCCGGCGAGGCCCGGCTCACGGACCAATGCCCCGCACCCGACGGGTTCCCGCCGCATGACGACGCTCCGGCCTCCCGGGGCGGTGATGACGGGCACGAGGGGAACGACGGGAACGACGGGGCGCACCTGCGCTCGGACCCGTCGCGTGACCTGCACCTCGAGGCACTGTCGATGCCGTTCCGGGTCGATCCGGCCGCAGCCGCCGAGGCCGGACTGGACGCAGTGGAGGTCGAGCGCCTCGCACGCTTCGGCAGCTGGTACGAGCGGCTCGCCGACGGGCGGCTGATGCCCGACAGCGCCGCGCAGCATCACTTCGTCCTCGCGGCCAAGGGACGTGCCGACCCGGCCGGCGAGCACGAGCAACTGTGGCGCAGGTATCGGACGGCGGTCCGCAGGCTGGCCGTGTCGGCGGCGACGGCGACGGCGACACCGACACCGACACCGACACCGACGGCGAGCACGCCCTCCCCCACGAAGCCGGCGATCGATCCGGTCGACGCCGAGGGTCCGCCGACGATACCGATGCCCGCGCCGGCGAGCGCCTCGGAGCGCGTCACCGGTCCGAGCGCGTCGAGCCGCATGATGTTCGAGACCCTCGAGCGCGCCACGGTGGAGGAGCTGCTGGAGCTGACCCGCGCGCTCGACGGCCAGGAGGGCGCCTCGGCACCGCTGGCCACGGCGCTGCTCACGGAGCGGATCGGCATCGCCGGTCGCAGCGGCCTGACGACTGCCGCGACCCTCGGCCGGGCCTCCTACCTGGAGATGCTGCGCGACGCGGCCGAGGCGGTCGGCGCCGACCGCGTGTGGTGGACCGCGCGGACCGGTCCGACCGGCGTCGACCTCGCATCGACCGACGCGGCCCGCGGACTCTCCCTGCGCGATCCGTCCCAGCGCGACGTCGCCGCAGCACTGCAGGCCTGGGTCGACGAGCTGGAGACCGAAGTGCTGCGCAGCATCCTGGGCATCCTGCAGCTCAGGCTCGCGCCGACCCAGCGCACGCGGCTCGCGCAGGCCGTGCTGCTGCGGGCCGGACGCCACGGCATCGACCTGTCCGACTCGGTCACGCCCGGCGGCGACCTGTCGGTGCTGCACCTCGGCGGGTTCGCCACCTACACCGCGCTGTCGTCGGCGCTCGGCTTCGCCGCCGCTGCGCTGCCCGCGCTCGCCGGCTACACGCTGGCCTCGTCGCTGCTCGGGGCGATCCTCGGGCCGGCCGGGCGACCGGTGCTCGGCGACGCGCCCACGGGGCGCGCGATCGGGCCGAACGCCCGCCGGGTGCTGCGACTCGTCGCCATCGTGGCGATGATCCGCCAGGGCGCCACGGCCAGCACCCCGCCCGGCGTCTCGCGGCGGATGCGGGACCCGGCGCTCGCGTGATCAGACGCGCACGAGATCCGAGAGCGACGCCGTCCAGCCGACGATCCCGCCCTGCGCGCGGACCATCGCGAGCGTGGCATCGCGGAACTCCGGGAAATAGCTCCCCGTGGCCTCCTCGACCAGCAGGCACTCGTAGCCGCGGTCGTTGGCCTCGCGCATCGTCGTCTGCACGCAGACCTCGGTGGTGACCCCGCCGAAGATCAGGTGCGTGATGCCCCGCGAGACGAGCACATGCGTGAGGCTCGTGTTGTAGAACGCGCCCTTGCCCGGCTTGACGATCTCGACCTCGCCCGGCAGCGGCTCCAGCCCGGGCACGAAGTCGGCACCGGCCTCGCCGTCGATCAGGATGCGTCCCATCGGGCCGGGATCGCCGATCCGCGTCGACGGCGCACCACGCAGCCGCTTGGCCGGCGGGCAGTCAGACAGATCCGGCCGGTGGCATTCGCGCGTGTGCACGATCAGCAGGCCGCGCATGCGTGCCCAGGCGACCAGCGCCTTCGCGGGCTCCACGACCTGCGCGAGATGCCCGACGTCGTTGCCCAGCGACTCGCCGAAGCCGCCGGGCTCGATGAAGTCGCGCTGCATGTCGATCATCACCAGAGCGGTGGTCCACGGCTCGAACGAGAACGCGGCGGGCAGCGCACGGACCGTACGCGGTGCGCCGTCGGCAGGGGGCGAGGCGGTCATGCGGCACCTTCGGTCAGGGCGGGCTCGGCGCTGCCCGCGGTCGTGTCGGGGGTCTCGTGCGCGCCGCCCATGCGCCGGCCGATCTCGGCCCGGTCGGCGGCGGCGCTCGAGGTCTGGTAGACCAGCGCGCCTTCGGACATCACCACGACGCGGTCGGACAGCTCGATCAGCTCGTCGAGGTCCTCGCTCACCAGCAGCACCGCCGCGCCGCCGTTGCGCGCCTCGAGCAGGCGGCGGTGGATCTCGTCGACCGCCGCGAAGTCCAGGCCGAACACCGGGTTCATCACGACCAGCACGCGACAGCCGCGCGAGAGTTCGCGCGCGAGCACGGCGCGCTGCACGTTGCCGCCCGACAGCGTGCCGATCGGCGAGTCCGGCCCGCGGGTCTTGACCCCGAAGGCCTCGATGCGCGGCCGTGCGGCCGCCACCAGCCGGGCCGGGCTCAGCCAGCCGGCGCGCGCCAGCGGCGCCACGTCGAACTCGCGCAGCGCCAGGTTCTCGGCCACCGACATCGCCGCCACGCAGGCGTTCCGAAGCGGCTCCTCGGGCAAGCTGCCCACGCCGTGCCGCGCGATCTCGGCACGCCGTCCGCGATAGCGCTCCCCGCCGATCCGGATCGCACCCGACGCGGCCTCGCGCTGCCCGAGCAGGGTCTCGACCAGCTCGCGCTGCCCGTTGCCGGAGACCCCTGCGATACCGAGGATCTCGCCGGCACGCACCGCCAGCGTCGCATCGCGCACCACGCGCCGGCCGGCGTCGTCGGTCACGGTCAGCCCCTCGACCGCGAGCACCGGCGCCGCGGTCTGCACGACCGGCCCGCGCTCGGGCAGCTCACGGCGCCGCGCCGCGCCGATCATCGCGTCGGCCAGCCGCACCGCGTCGAAGTCGCCGACCGGCCCGGCCGCGACCCGCTTGCCACGCCGCAGCACGGTGACGTCGTCGGCGAACGCCGAGACCTCGCGGAACTTGTGGGTGATCATCACCACCGTCAGCCGGCCCGCGTGCGCGAGGCCGCGGATCGCGCCGAGCACCTCGTCGGCCTCGTCGGGCGCGAGCACCGAGGTCGGCTCGTCGAGGATCAGCAGACGGTTGTCGGCATAGAGCTGCTTGAGGATCTCGGCCTTCTGCTTCTGGCCGGCGGCGAGGTTCGAGACCGGCACCTCCAGCGGCAGCGTGAACGGCGTGCCGTCCATGAACGCGCGCATCTCGGCGATCTTCGCCGGCCAGTCGATCACCGCGCCGAGCCCGCCGCGCGCGAGCGCGAAGTTCTCGGCCACCGTCATCGAGGGCACCAGCGTGAAGTGCTGGTAGACCATGCCGACGCCGAGCGCACGCGCGGCCTGCGGCGAGCCGATGTCGCGCTCGCGGCCGTCGAGCAGCACCGAGCCCGCGTCGGCGCGCTGGAAGCCGACCAGGCACTTGACCAGCGTCGACTTGCCGGCACCGTTCTCGCCGAGCAGCGCGTGGACCGTGCCGGGCCGTACGTCGAGGTCGACCGCGTCGAGCGCGACGAAGTCGCCGAAGCGCTTGGTCAGCCCGATCGTCTGCAGCGACGGCGCCTTCACGAGGCACCGCCCCCGAGCGCGTCGATCACCTGCGCCGAACGCCCGACCGCGCCGAACACGCCGCCCTGCATGGTCACCATCTTGATCGCGGCCTGATGGTTGCCGAGGTCGGTCGCGCCGCAGCAGTCGTCGAGGATCAGGCACTCGAAGCCGCGGTCGTTGGCTTCGCGCATCGTCGTGTGCACGCACACGTCGGTGGTGATGCCGGTCAGCAGCAGGTTGCGGATGCCGCGCACGTGCAGCATCAGTTCCAGGTCGGTCGCGCAGAACGATCCCTTGCCGGGCTTGTCGACGATCGGCTCGCCGGCGATGGGCGCGAGCTCGGGGATGATCTCCCAGCCGGGCTCGCCGCGCACGAGGATGCGGCCGCAGGGCCCCGGGTCGCCGATGCCGGCACCGATGCGCCGCGAGCGCCAGCGCTTGTTCGCGGGCAGGTCGGCGAGGTCGGGTCGATGCCCCTCGCGGGTGTGGATCACGGTGAGGCCACGGTCACGGGCCGCCGCCAGCAGGCGCGAGATCGGTTCGATCGGCGCGCGGGTCATCGACAGGTCGTAGCCCATGCGGTCGACGTAGCCGCCGATGCCGCAGAAGTCGGTCTGCATGTCGATGATCACCAGCGCCGTCTCGGCCGCACGCCAGCGGCCGTCGTACGGCCAGGGGTACGGGTCGGCGGCGATCTGGGGGAAGTCGATCATCGCGGTCTCCGGGGCGGGCTCGGTGGAAGGATTCAGGCCGCGCGCACGATCGGCGCGGAGACCGGCACCCCATCGGGACCCGCCGGCTGCGGACCGGCGTAGGCGCGCGTCGGCGCAGCGAAGCCGCAGGAGGCGCCGTCGACGTGGACGACCTCCGCCTCCCAGGGCAGACGGTAGCGCCCGCCCACCATGTCGTGCATGAAGGTGTACGGGCAGTCCTGCGCGCCGCCCTTGACCGCCACGTAGCCGCGGTGCCAGAGCTGATAGGGGTTGTTCTCGACACCCCAGTGCTGGCGCGCCTCGCGGACCAGGTCGGGCCGCAGCTCGCAGGTGACGATCTCGTCGGGCCGGTTGCCGCCCTCGACCAGCACCGTGCCGTCGAAGTCGCAGACCATGCCCTCGCCCATCGAGTCGAAGGTGCCGTCGCTGCCGCACAGGCACACGCTGGCGGTGATCATCAGGTTCTGGAAGGCGTTCGCCTGGTTGGTGATCTTCCAGGCGTGACGGATCGGTGCGGTGTAGCCGGCGGTGCGCAGCATGATCTCCGCGCCCTTGTAGGCGCACTCGCGCGCCATCTCCGGGAACATGCCGTCGTGGCAGATGATCAGCGCGAGCCGGCAGCCCTTCGGGCCGTCGATGACCGGAATGCCGAGGTTGCCCGGCTCCCAGGCCTCGACCGGTACCCACGGGTGCAGCTTGCGGTAGTACAGCGCGAGCCGGCCGGTGTCGTCGAAGATGATCCCGGTGTTGTACGGATTGCCGCCGGGGTTGGCCTCCATGATCGAGAAGCAGCCCCAGATCCGGTGCTCGATGCAGGCCTGCCTGAAGGCCGCGACCTCGGGGCCGTCCATCGAGACCATCAGCTCGGGCGCGGTGCTCATCGACAGCCCGTGCAGCGCGTACTCGGGGAACACCACCAGGTCCATCCCCGGGCTGTTGCGCCGCGCCTTGCCGACCATCGACACGATGCGCGCGGTCTGCGCGGCGAGCTGCGCCGGCGTCTCGACCACCGGCAGCTGCAGCTGCACCAGCCCCACGACCACGCCGTTCGGCGACTTGTTCAATCCGCCCAGTCCGCTCATCGAAACGCCTCGTTCGAGTGGTGCGCGCGTCGTCAGCGCGTCATGGAGAGTTCGCCCGGCGCGCCGATCGACGCGCGGGCCTTGGAGGTGCTGGCCAGCATGATCGCCAGCGTCAGCACGTACGGCGCGGCGTTCCACAGGTGGTAGCCCGCCTGGATGCCGACCGCCTGCAGCGCCGGGCCGATCGAGCCCGCGCCACCGAAGATCAGGGCCGCGCGGAAGCAGCCGAGCGGCCGCCAGCGCGCGAAGATCACCAGCGCCACCGCCATCACGCCCTGCCCGCTCGACAGCGCCTCGTTCCAGCTGCCCGGGTAGTAGAGCGACAGGTAGGCCCCGGCCACGCCGCCGAAGAAGCCGCCCATCGCGGTCGCCATCACGCGGGTGCGTGCCACCGACAGGCCGAGCGCGCGCGCCGCGTCGGCCGAGTCGCCGACGGTGCGCAGCTGCAGGCCCCAGCGGGTGTTGGCGAACGCCCAGTGCAGCACGAATGCGAGCACCGCACCGACGATGAACAGCACGTTGACCTGCAGCGCCGCGCGCAGCGCGGGCCGGTCGCTCCAGGCGCCGAGGTCGAGCGAGGGCAGGCGCGGCGCGGTCGGCTGGATGTAGGCCTTGCCGAAGAAGTACGCCAGCCCCAGCCCCAGCACGATCAGCGAGATCCCGATCGCGGTGTCGTTGACCCGCGGCAGGCTGCACAGCAGGCCGTGGACCGCGCCGAACACCACGCCCGAGCAGCCGGCCGCGAGCACGCCGAGCCACGGCGAGCCGCTGTGGTACGAGACCGCGTAGCCGAACATCGCGCCGAACACCATCGTGCCCTCGAGCCCGAGGTTGATGCGGCCGGACTTCTCGGTGATGCATTCGCCGAGCGACACGAAGAGAAAGGGCGTGGACACCCGGATCGCGCCGCCCATGACGGCGATCAGCACCGTCAGCACCGCGTCGAAGCTCATCGCTTCTCCTTGGGCATGAACGCCTCGCCGGCCAGGATGGCGACGAACAGCAGGCCCTGCAGCACCAGGGTCGTCGCGTCGGGCAGGTCGAGGCGGCGCTGCAGCAGGCTGCCGGCCGCGGCGATGCCGCCCATCAGGATCGCCACCGGCACGATCGCCAGCGGCTGCTGGCGGGCCATGAAGGCGACCAGGATGCCGGTGGTGCCGTAGCCGGCGAGCACCGAGGCGTTGGCCGCGCTGTGCACCGCCATCACCTCGATCGCGCCCGCCAGGCCCGCGGCCGCGCCGCCGAGCGCGCAGGCCGCGACGATCAGCGCGCCCACCGGCAGGCCCACCAGCATCGCGGCGCGCGGGTTGCCGCCGGCCACGCGCAGCGCAAAGCCCTGGGTGCTGCGCGACAGGGCGAGCTGCGCGATCACGCAGGCGACGACGCCGATCGCCAGCCCCCAGTGGACGTCGAGCCAGGGGATCTGGCCGATCATCGCGCTGTCGGCCAGCGGCAGCGTCGACGGCTTGTTCAGGCTGGCCGGGTCGCGCAGCGGACCCTCGACGATGTGGTTGAACACCGCGATCGCGATGTAGGACAGCAGCAGGCTGCTGATGGTCTCGTTGAGCCCGCGATACGCGCGAAAGAAGCCGGTGAGCGCGAACCACGCCCCGCCCGCCAAGGCACCCGCGATCGCGCCGGCGACCAGCGCCGCGGGCCCGAGCGAGGGCGCCAGCGGCACCGCCACCGCCGCCGCGGCCAGCGCCCCGAGCGCCAGTGCGCCCTCCCCGCCGATCACCACCAGACCGGCCTGCGCGGGGATCGCGACCGCCAGCCCGGTGAGGATCAGCGGCGCGGCCCGCAGCAGGGTGTTGTTCCACGAGAAGGCGCTGGCGAAGCCGCCCTCGAAGATGGTCGCGTAGACCTCGAGCGGATTGCGCCCGAGGAGCGACACGAACACCCCGAAGGCCAGCAGCCCGACGACGATCGAACCGATCGGCACGAGCCACGCGCGCACTGCCGGCGAGACGTTCACCGGGCGGAGCGCGGCGGCGAGGACCGACTGGACGGTGGACATCGTCGTGCCTGCGGGCCGGGCGCGCCGATCAGGCCGGGATCGAGCCGAGCACGCCCTCGACCAGGTAGTTCATCTTCTCGAGCTCGAGGTTGGTCATCTCGAGCGAGGTGCCCGCCGGGATCACCGTGCCGCCCTTGTTGTCCTTGAGCGGGCCCTTGAAGATCGCGAAGCTGCCGGTGGTGAGCGCCGTGCGTGCGGCGTCGCCCGCGGCCTTGGCGGCCGGCGTCACCGACGGGCCGTAGGCCGACATCTTCACGAAGCCTTCCTTCAGGCCGCCGCGCAGGAAGTTCAGGTGCGGCTTGTTCGTCCGGGCCGCGTCGACCAGCATGCCGTACGGCGTCGACCAGTCCCACTCGGCGCCGATCAGGTAGCCCTTGGGCGCGAGCGCGGCCTGGCTGGCGTGGTAGCCGCAGGTCATGATGCCGCGCTTCTCGGCGGTCTCGATCATGACCTTCGGGCCGTCGACGTGGCAGGTGACCACGTCCACGCCCTGGTCCACCAGGCTGTTGGTCGCCTCGGCTTCCTTGACCGCCATCGACCAGTCGCCGGTGAAGATCACGCGGGTGGTGATCGACGGATCGACCGAGCGCGCGCCCATCGTGAACGCGTTGATGTTGCGCAGCACCTGCGGGATCGGCTTGGCGGCGACGAAGCCGAGCTTCTTGGACTTGCTCATGTGGCCGGCGACGACACCCGCGACGTACTGCGCGCCGTCGATGTACCCGAAGTAGGAGCCGGCGTTCTTCGGATGCTTGCCCTCGGTCCACATGCCGCCGCCATGGGCGAAGCGCACCTTCGGGTACTTCTCGGCCATGCGCAGCATGTGCGGGTCGAAGTAGCCGAACGAGGTGGCGAAGATCAGCGACGCCTTGTCCTGCGTGATCATCGCTTCCATCGTCTTCTGGACGGCGATGGTCTCGGGCACCTTCTCCTCCTCCACGACCTTCACGCCCGGCAGCTTCTTGAGCGCCGCGGCGGCCTGCGCCTGCGCCTGGTTGTAGCCGAAGTCGTCGCGCGGGCCGACGTAGATCACGCCGACGGTGATCGGCGACTGGGCCGAAGCGCGCAGCGGCAGGCCGGCGGCGGAGACCAGGCCGGCAGCGCCGGCGGCTTGGAGCAGGGAGCGACGCGAGGTGATCATGGGGACTCCTTGGAAGCGGGGCGATGGGGGCGACAGCGGGCGCGGTCAGCGGGTCGGAACAGCGGGGCGTGCCCGGGCGGTGGCGCTGGGTACACCAACATGAATACAAGATTGCCCGCGAAGCTTCGCAAGATGTGTGCCGGGCCGCCCAGGGGGACTTCGCACGCCCGTCGGGCGGGCCCGGCGCCAACGCGGTGCGGGTGGCTGGAACGGGCCGCGTTCCCGGTCCGGCGCGCCGCACCGTTTGCGGGCAACGCGCACGCAGCGCCCGACTTCAGTCGGGGGCGTGCTCGCGCGCTTCGTGCAGCATGTGCAGCGTGATCTTGCGGACCTCGGCCTTGCTGGCCTCGATGTGCGTGCGCAGCAGCATCACCGCCTGATCGGCGCGGCGCTGCACGATGGCCCGCAGGATCTTCGCGTGCTCCTGGTAGGTCGCGTCGATGCGCGGCGCCTTGGTGAAGTCGAGCCGCCGGATGATGCGGATGCGCTCGGTGACCTCGGCGTGCACGCGCGACATCTCGCGGTTGCCCGCGCTCGCCACCAGGGTGGCGTGGAAGGCCTCGTCGAGCGTCGCCACCACCCTCATCTCGGTCTCACGCTCGTCGGCGGGGCCGGTCCAGGTGCGGCGCAGCGGCTCGAGCTCCGGACGCGTCTCGGTCTCGCACAGCCGGCGCACCGCGGTGCTCTCGAGCACGATGCGCAGGTCGTAGAGCTCCTCGAACTGCACGAAGTCGAAAGGCTTGACCCGCCAGCCGGCGCGGAACATGACCTCGAGGTAGCCCTCGTGCTCCAGCCGGTACAGCGCCTCGCGGACCGGCGTGCGCGACGCCTGGGTGCGCTCGGAGATCTCGGTCTCGGTGAACCGGTCGCCCGGCAGCAGCCGGAAGTCGAAGATGTCCTGCTTGACCCGTTCGTAGACGAGGGTCGCGAGGTTCACGGCCATCGGGCGCTCGCTCCTTCTCGGCGCGGAGGATGCCATGCGGTCAGCCGGGCATCTTCAGGCAGGCGACGCGGTGCAGCGCCACCGACCCGGGCACCTG